>NZ_LPWD01000374.1 GCF_001723295.1 Methyloceanibacter marginalis | reverse complement strand
CGCTTGTGCCATCATCATCTCGGCAACCATCGGCCTCGGCGGCTGCTTCGGCCATCACGAGAAAGCGGTTGTCGTTGAGCCGTTGAAGCTCGGCTAAACCTAGAAATTGACGACGAGATAGCCCTTCAAACTATCTCTCCGGCAAATGCCAGCCCCGGTCGGGTTCTTCCGGCCGGGGTTTCATTGCCTGGCCTCCAGGCTCATGACACGCCTTCGATGCAACACAGCCGCCCTCGAAGAACGAGAGCGGCTGTGCAACTGAAGTTTGGCCTTGAGACGGAACCAAGCAAGCGAAGGCTTACTTACACTTGGTCATGCCCTTCATGGCCATGTGCGCGTCGGCCTCGGAGCCGTACTCGCCCATCATGGCGAACTTGGCGGTGTCGGTCGGCGCCGACCGCGACATGGTGCACTTCTTCGTCGTGTTATCGAAGACGATGTAAAAGCTGTCCATCGCCAGCGCAGGAGCTGCAAAGGCGCCGATCAGCGTAGCTGCAATGAGAATCTTCTTCATGGCGGTGTCTCCTCTTTGGGGAGGCAAGAGTGCCTCGCGCGGCAAAGAGAGCACCGAACACCGCTCACGGAAAACTCAACTCTCCGGCACATTTCCTCGCCTACGCTTCAACGAAGCGTGACCGGCTGATGAACACGGCGTGATGTCTCCTGAATGCCGTATCGCAGCGCGTAACGGCGACAATATGGGAGACTTTTGGCGTCTATTCGGCCGGCGTTCCGGCGAAACGGCGGCGCAGCCGCGCGTAGACGTTGCGCTTGAGGAAATAATAGGCCGGGCGGCCCATCACGGCGACCGCCACGAATTTTGAGAGGAACGGCGTGGCGCCCAGCAGGCCGGAAAGCCCCGCCTTGAAGCCCGGGTCGAGATCTGCCGCCATGACGAACGGGATCATCGGCCAGGCGATGTAGGCGCCGACGAGAATCACCGTGCCGAGCGCGAAACGCCAGCCGACTTGCTCGGCGGTGAACTCTGTTTCCGTGGCAGCGATAGCCGTCTCCTTGGCAAGCGTCCGCGCGGGGGCTTCCATCAGTCTGTTTATCTGGGGTCCTTGACGGCAACCGGAAGGTGCCCAGCCTCCGGTCGTGGCGCAAATGTTAGCCTTGGCCGTGTCACGGCGAAACATCTTTTCGCAGGTGCGATAAAGCCGAAATACGGCGATTTCGGGCTGTTCGCGGGAACTTGACCCGCCCACGGCGCGTCGGCCGGAAACGCGCCGCCCGTCAGTCCCCGTCCACAGTGGCCACGAGCCAAGCGGGATCGAACCAGCGGTCCGCCTCGCCGTCATAGGGCAGGCGGTTGATGTCCCAGTGGCGGATATAGGGCGCATAGACGTCCCAAACCGGCGGGCCCGCGCCCACGTAGACCACGCGGTCGGGGAACCAGGCGAAAACCTCTTCGGGATGGTGGCTGGAGCGGATCTCGCAAATCGTGCGGTCCTCATAGGCGAAGGCCGGGATCGAGGCGACCGTCTTCGGCCCCGCGATGAGCACGTGACCGCGTGTCACCTCGAAGAAGCGGGCGACGTCGGCGACATAGTCGCGTCCCTTGTTCCCTTCCCACGGAAGCCGGCCGTCGAGGCCAAGCTGCCCCCGTAAGCCTATGGCGCATATGGCGCGAATGTCAGCCAACTGGTCCTCCTCGAGAAACGGCCATCTGTTTTATCGGCCAATGGCGCTTTGGCAAAGTTTGGTCCACATAGTTTGGTTCATGCAGGCACCCCCATGACGCCCCGCCCGACTCCGTCCGCTTCCGCCGATCCGAGCCACATCTACAAGGCGATCGGCCTCATGGCGCTGGCGACGGTCTGCTTCGCCTTGCTCGACATCACGGTCAAGTATCTGGTCGACGATCACCACGTCCCCACGAGCCAGGCCACCTGGCTGCGCTTTGCGGGCCATGTGGTGTTCAGCGCGCTGGTCTTGTGGCCCTTCGCGCTTAAGCCCTCGCTGCGCTCGGCGAAACCGCTGATCCAGATCTTCCGCTCTTGCATGATGATCCTGACGACGGCGCTCAACTTTATCGCCCTGAAATATCTTCAGCTCGACCAGACCGTCACCATCTTTTTCCTCACGCCGCTCCTGGTGGCCGGGCTTGCGGGGCCGCTGCTCGGCGAATGGATCGGCCTGCACCGCATGCTCGCCATCGCCGCGGGCTTTCTCGGGGTGCTCGTGGTCATGCATCCTGGTCTCGGCGAGGTCCATTGGGCCATGCTGCTCGTGCTTGGCGCCACCTGCGGCTACGCGCTCTACAACATCGCGACGCGCTACCTCGCCGCGTTCGACCCCCCGTCGGTGACGCAGACCTATACGCCGCTGGTGGGCGTCCTGGTGATGACGCCGTTCGCTTTCGCCGACTGGCAGTCGCCGGACGATTGGTTCTTGTGGCTCTTGTTCGCCACGCTCGGCTTCTGGGGCGGGCTCGGGCATTGGTTCTTGATCCTTGCGCACAGAATGGCGCCCGCGGCGGTGCTCGCGCCGTACATCTATCTGGGGCTGATCTGGATGTCGGTCGGCGGCTTCCTGGTGTTCGGTGACGTGCCGACGGGCTGGACGCTCGGCGGCGGCGGCATCGTCATCCTCGCCGGTCTCTATTTGCTGGCGCGGGAGCGCAAGGTCTCGGCCAAAGGCGGTCCCGCCGCGCACGGTCGACCCGCCGCAATAGCGGTCAGCTCTCATCGTCTACGGCATAGCGTCGCGCAACATCCTCGGCGAAGGCAACGAAATTCCCCGCCCCGATCGCCGCGCGCGCTTTCGCCATGAGCTCCTGATAAAACTGCACGTTCGCGTAGGAGATCAGCATGGCGCCCAGCATCTCGCCCGACTTGATGAGGTGATGCAGGTAAGCGCGCTCATAGCGGGCGGCGGGGCATTTACTCTCGGCATCGAGCGGCGTCGCGTCTTCAGCGTAGCGTGCATTGCGCAAATTGATGCGGCCGCCCCAAGTGAAGGCCTGACCGTGGCGCCCCGACCGCGTCGGCATCACGCAGTCGAACATGTCGATGCCGCGCGCGATGGCGCCCAGCATGTCCTGCGGCGTGCCCACCCCCATGAGATAGCGCGGCCGGTCCTCGGGCAGGAAGGCCGTGGTGATCTCGACCGTGTCGAACATGGCCTCCTGCCCCTCGCCCACCGCAAGACCGCCGACCGCGTAGCCGGGAAAGCCGATCCCGGTCAGCGCGCGGGCGGACTCCTCCCTCAGGTCGGGATAGATGCTGCCCTGCACGATGCCGAACAGGGCTTGGCCCGGTGCGCTCATGGTCTCGAAGGCGGCCTTTGACCGCTCCGCCCAGCGCATGGACAGATCGAGCGACCGCTTCGCCTCCTCGTGCGTGGCCGGAAACGGCGTGCACTCATCGAGCACCATCTGGATGTCGCTGCCGAGCAGGCACTGCACCTCGATGGCGCGTTCCGGCGTGAGCTCGATGGTGGCGCCGTCCAGATGCGACTGGAAGGTGACCCCCTGCTCGCTGATCTTCCTGAGCTTGGCGAGCGACATGACCTGATAGCCGCCGCTATCGGTGAGGATCGGCTTTTCCCAATGCATGAACTTATGCAGGCCGCCGAGCCTGGCGACGCGCTCGGCGCCCGGCCGCAGCATCAAATGATAGGTGTTGCCGAGAATGATGTCGGCGCCGGTGGCGGCGACGTCCTCCGGGAACATGGCCTTCACCGTCGCGCCTGTGCCCACGGGCATGAAGGCCGGCGTGCGGATCAGCCCACGCGGCGTATTGATGGCGCCGGTCCGCGCACGCCCGTCCTTCGCTTTCAGTTCAAACGAGAATGGAGCGCTCATAACCGCTCCGCCGGGCTCAGCAGACAGGCATCGCCGTAGGAGTAGAAGCGGTACCGTTCTTCAACGGCATGCGCGTAAGCCCGCTTCATGGTGTCGAGACCCGAAAAAGCGGCGACCAGCATGAACAAGGTCGAGCGCGGCAGGTGGAAATTGGTCAACAGGCGATCGACGAAGCGGAAGCGATAGCCCGGCGTGATGAAGATG
>NZ_LPWD01000373.1 GCF_001723295.1 Methyloceanibacter marginalis | reverse complement strand
CGAGGCCATCGAGCAGGCAAGCGAGGCCGGCATGAAGGAAGGCCGCGTGCTGCTGGTCGGCGCCGGCCCCGGCGATCCCGAGCTTCTCACCATGAAGGCGGTGCGCGCGCTCAAAATCGCCGACGTCGTGTTCTACGACAAGCTGGTCGGCAAGGGCGTGTTGGAGCATGCCCGCCGCGAGGCTGAGCTGATCCCCGTCGGCAAGTCGAAGGGCGCCCATAGCGTGCCGCAGGCGGAGATCAATGCACTTCTGGTGGAGCGGGCCAAGGCCGGGCAGACCGTAGTGCGCTTGAAGGGCGGCGATCCCTTCATTTTTGGCCGTGGCGGCGAAGAGCTCGATGCCTTACGCGCCGCGAATATCGCCATCGAGATCGTACCCGGCGTCACCGCCGGCATCGCCGCTGCCGCGAGCTTGCAGGTGCCGCTGACCCATCGGGACGTGTCGCATACGGTGACTTTCGTTTCCGGCCATGAGGCGGGCGGCAAGGCGCCGAGCTTTGAGCATCTCGACCTGAAGGCGCTGGCCTCGGGCAATAACACCCTGGTCGTCTACATGGGCGTCACCACCGGCGCCGCGATCGCCCAAAGGCTTCTGGAGGCCGGGTTCCGGCCCGAGCTTCCGGTCATCGCGGTGGAGAATGCCAGCCGCGAGGACGAGCGCCGGGTGGCCACCACGATCTCGGTCCTTGCAGCCCATCCGGACTCGCTCGGGCTGAAAAGCCCCGCGGTTCTGATCTTCGGCGAGGTCGCCGGACTGCCCGTCGCCGGTGTCGTCGAGACCGTTCTGGCCCACGAGGAGGTCAAGCACGCTTATGCCTAGCGTCGTCACAGCCAACCGCCTCACCGACGGCATCGTCGTCTATCTCGCCGCCGACGGCGAATGGACCGAGGAGATCGCCAATGCCCGCGTCGCCGACGACGAGGCGGAGACGAAGGCGCTCGAGGCGATCGCCGACAACGCCGTCCGTGAGCGCGTCGTGGTTGGCCCGTATCCCATGGTGGTCGGCCTTAAGGATGACGGCGCGATCGATCCCCTTTCCGTGCGCGAGCGCATCCGTGCCGCGCACCGCACAACGTTGACGAAGGATTGGTACGATGTACCGCTATGATGAGTTCGACCATGCGTTCGTGAACGAGCGCGTGGCGGAGTTTCGCGATCAAGTCGAGCGCCGGCTCGCCGGCCAGCTGACGGAGGAGGAGTTCCGGCCCTTACGCTTGCGGAACGGCCTCTATCTGCAGCTTCACGCCTATATGCTGCGCATCGCCGTTCCCTATGGCGTGCTCAGCCCAAGGCAATTGCGCCAGCTGGCGATGATCGGCCGCAAATGGGATCGCGGCTACGGCCATTTCACCACGCGCCAGAATCTCCAGTTCAACTGGGTGAAGCTCGTGGATATTCCCGATGTGCTCGCGGCGCTGGCCGAGGTCGAGATGCACTGCATTCAGACCAGCGGCAATTGCGTGCGCAACGTCACCGCCGATCCTTACGCCGCGGCCGCGGTCGACGAGCTGGAAGACCCGCGCGCCTGGTGCGAGATCCTGCGTCAATGGTCGACGCTGCATCCGGAGTTCAGCTGGCTGCCGCGCAAGTTCAAGATCGCCATCTCGGGCGCCGCCGAGGATCGCGCCGCCACCGCCTTCCACGATATCGGCTTGCGTATCGTGCGCGGGCCCAATGGCGAGAACGGCTTCCGCGTGCTGGTCGGCGGCGGCATGGGCCGCACGCCCTATGTCGGCCAGGAGATCAAGTCCTTCCTGCCGAAGGAGCACTTGCTGTCCTACATCGAGTCGATTCTGCGCGTGTACAATCTGCACGGGCGCCGCGACAACATCCACAAGGCCCGCATCAAGATCCTCGTCAATGCGCTCGGCATCGACAAATTCCGCGAGGACGTCGAGGCCGACTGGGAGGCGACCCACAAGGACGCCATCGACCTGCCCGAGGACGAGAAGCGCCGCATCATGAGCTATTTCGCGCCGCCCGAGCTGCCGGAGCGGCCGGCGCGCGACGAGGCCTTGGCGGCGCGGCGCGAGAGCGATCCCGCCTTCGCCAATTGGTACAAACACAACGTGCTGCCCCATCGGGTGCCGGGCTACGCCTCTGTGGTGATCTCGCTGAAGGAGCCGGGCCGCACGCCGGGCGATGCCTCGTCGGACACCATGGACTTCGTCGCCGACCTGACCGAGCGCTTCGGCCACAACGAGGCGCGGGTCAATTACACGCAGAATCTGATTCTGCCTCATGTGGCGCGGGCCGACATCTTGGAGCTGTACGAGGCGCTGGCGGGCGCGGGCTGCGCCACCGGCAACAACGAGTTGCTGGGCGACATGATCTGCTGCCCGGGGCTGGACTATTGCAACCTCGCCAACGCGCGGTCGATCCCCATCGCCAAGGAGATCGCCAAGCGCTTCGAGGATCCGGCGCGCCAGGAAGAGATCGGCAAGCTGCGGCTCAACATGTCCGGCTGCATCAATGCCTGCGGTCATCATCACTCGGGCAATATCGGCATTCTCGGCGTCGACAAGAAAGGCACCGAGCTCTACCAGATCACGCTCGGCGGCAACCCGAAGGATAGCGCCTCGGTCGGCACGATCATCGGGCCGGGCTTCCGTGCGGAAGCCGTGCCGCAAGCCATCGACACCATCGTCGACACCTATATCGACAACCGTCACGAGGGAGAGAGCTTCCTCGAAACTTGGCGCCGCGTTGGCGCCGCGCCCTTCAAGGAGGCTCTTTATGGTGCTCGTTGAACTCGCCACCGGGACGATCGTCGCCGATCCCGACGAGGTGGCGACGGTGCTGGAGCCGACCGCCGACGAGGCGGCGCTTCATGACGCTGCCGGCGGCAACGCGGGCCCTATCGCCATCGCCTTTCCGAGCTTCACCGACGGACGCGGCTTCAGCCTGGCGCGCCTCTTGCGTGAGCGTCACGGTTTCAAAGGCGAGATCCGCGCGGTAGGCCACCTGATCCCCGATCACGGCCAGTTCCTGCTGCGCTCCGGCTTCGACACCGCCGAGATAACCGATCCGGAGGCGGTGCAGGTCTGGAAGCTTCGCTCGAGCGCATCCGCCACAATTATCAGCCGGCCGTGCGCAATCCCTTGCCGCTGCGCTGGAATGCGTCCTCCAAGGCCGCGCTTACGCTCGACGAGATGCTTGGCCAGACCGACGACCTCGTGAGCCGCATCAAGCAGGTCGCCGCGCAGATCGAAGGGCGCATCGCTTTTTCGACGAGCCTCGGCCTCGAGGATCAGGTCATCCTGCACGCCATCGCCAAATCCGGCGTCATCAAGTCCGGCGCGGAGATCGACGTCTTCACCCTCGACACCGGACGGCTCTTTCCGGAGGTGCTGGAAACTGTCGAACTCTCGGAGCTTCGCTATCGTATCCGCATTCGCCTGGTCGCACCGGACGCACAAGAGGTGGAAGAGCTCGTTTCCCGCGACGGCGTCTATGGCTTTCGTCAGTCCGTCGAGAACCGCAAGAGTTGCTGCGAGATCCGCAAGGTCCGTCCCTTGAACAAGGCGCTGGAAGGCGCGCAAGGCTGGATTACGGGTCTGCGCCGCGAGCACTCGGACGCGCGCGCCGAAGTGCCGCTTGCCGCGTGGGACGCAGAGCGCGGGCTCACCAAGGTGAACCCGGTCGCCGACTGGTCAACCGACACCCTGATGACCTATATCGCCGCCAACAACATCCCCGTGAACCCGCTGCACGCCCGCGGCTTCGTCTCCATCGGCTGCGCGCCGTGCACCCGCGCCATCCAGCCGGGCGAGAACCCGCGTGCCGGACGCTGGTGGTGGGAGAACGAGGACAAGAAGGAATGCGGCCTGCACGTCAACGAGAACGCTAAAGTGAAAGAGAAAGCCGCATGACCGCGCTCACCTCGCATCTCAAGCTCCTCGAAGCCGAGAGCATCCATATCTTCCGCGAAGCGGCGGCGCAGTTCCGTACGCCAGTGTTGCTTTACTCCATCGGCAAGGACTCGACCGTCCTTCTGCACTTGGCGCGCAAGGCGTTTTGGCCGGCCAAGCCGCCGTTCCCGCTGCTGCATGTGGATACCACTTGGAAGTTCCACGACATGATCGCCTTCCGCGACCGCACGGCGAAGGAGCTCGGCCTCGATCTGATCGTGCACACCAACCACGACGGGCTCGCGCGCGGCATGAACCCGTTCGATCACCCGCCGTCCGTCTATACCGACATCATGAAGACCCAAGCGCTGCGCCAGGCGCTCGACACGGGCGGCTTCGATGCGGCGTTTGGCGGGGCCCGCCGCGACGAGGAAGCCTCCCGCGCCAAGGAGCGCGTGTTCTCCTTCCGCGCCGCCGGCCATCGCTGGGACCCGCGGCTACAGCGCCCGAGATGTGGCAGCTCCTGAACGGACGCCTCGGCAAGGGCGAGACAGTGCGCATCTTCCCGCTGTCCAATTGGACCGAGGCCGACGTCTGGCGCTACGTCATGCTCGAGAAGCTCGACGTGGTTCCGCTCTATTTCGCCGCCGAACGTCCAGTGGTGGTGCGCAACGGCCAGATCATCATGGTC
>NZ_LPWD01000372.1 GCF_001723295.1 Methyloceanibacter marginalis | reverse complement strand
ATGGAGGATCTGTTCGAAGGCTCCACCATCAACACGCCGTCCATGCTGTGCCTTGAGGACTATATGGACGCGCTTGCCTTCGTCGAGACACTCGGCGGGCTCAAGGGCGCGATGGCCCGCGCCGACGCCAATGCCAAGGTCATCGCCGACTGGGTCGCAAGAACCCCGTGGGTGGACTTCGTGGCGGCCGATCCCGCGACCCGTTCCAACACGTCCGTGTGTCTCAAGGTGGTCGATCCCGAGGTCACAGCGCTGTCGCCTAAGTCGCGGGACGATTTTCCGCGGCGCATGACGGCGCGGCTCGAGCAGGAGGGGGTGGCGTACGACATTGCCGCGTATCGCGCGGCACCTCCGGGCTTGCGCGTCTGGACCGGGTCCACGGTCGAGACTCCGACGTCGAAGCCTGATGCCGTGGCTCGACTGGGCCTTCGCGTGCGAGAAACAGGCCTTGGCCAAAGCGGCTTGAGCGTGCGCGGGAACGCTCGCTTCCTGGCTGGCCTCGCGCTATAACGGCACACGGCCCTGCGCTTCCGCGGGGCCGTTTCTGTGTTTTTCTCCAGGATTTAGGGGACTTTATCGTGGCCAATGTCGTGGTCGTCGGCTCCCAATGGGGTGACGAGGGCAAGGGCAAGATCGTGGACTGGCTGTCGGAGCGCGCCGACGTGGTCGTGCGCTTCCAGGGTGGCCACAATGCCGGCCATACGCTCGTGGTCGACGGCACGACCTACAAATTGTCTTTGCTGCCCTCGGGCGTGGTGCGCAAGAACAAGCTCGCGGTGATCGGCAACGGTGTCGTGGTCGACCCCTGGGCGCTCGTGGACGAGATCGCGCGCATCGAGGCCCTCGGTGTCACCATCTCCCGCGAGAACCTGCGGATCGCCGAGAACGCCACCCTGATCCTGCCACTTCACCGGGAGCTCGACGCGCTGCGCGAGGCGGCCGCGGGCGACGGCAAGATCGGCACCACCAAGCGGGGCATCGGGCCCGCGTATGAGGACAAGGTGGTAGCGCGCCGTGCGCGTATGGATCTCGCCAGGCTTCAATCGCTTAAGCCGAAGATCGAGCGGATCCTGACCCACCATAACGCCTTGCGCCGCGGGCTTGGCGAGCCGGAGATCAGCGCCGATCAGCTCTGCGGCGATCTGACGGCGATCGCGCCGAAAGTGCTGCCTTACATGGATACGGTGTGGCGGCTGCTGGACGAGGCGCGCCGGGAAGGCAAGCGCATCCTGTTCGAGGGCGCGCAAGGTGCGCTGCTCGACATCGACCACGGCACCTACCCCTTCGTCACCTCGTCCAACACGGTGGCGGCGCAGGCGGCGACCGGCGCGGGCGTCGGGCCCGGCGCGCTCAATTACGTGCTCGGCATCACCAAGGCCTACACGACGCGGGTGGGCGAGGGGCCGTTCCCGACCGAGCTTCACGACGACATCGGCAGGCTGATCGGCGAGCGCGGCGCAGAGTTCGGGACGGTCACGGGCCGGGCGCGCCGCTGCGGCTGGTTCGATGCCTGCCTCGTACGGCAAACCTGCAAAGTGGGCGGCATCAATGGCATCGCGCTCACCAAGCTCGACGTCCTCGACGATCTGCCCGGCGGCACGCTCAAGATCTGCGTGGGCTACAAGCTCGACGGCGCCGAGATCGACTATCTCCCGGCCGGGCAGGGCGCGCAGGCCCGCGTGGAGCCTATCTACGAAGAGATGGAAGGCTGGGCCGAATCGACCAGGGGCGCGCGCTCCTGGGCGGAGCTGCCGGCCCAATGCATCAAATATGTCCGCCGGCTCGAGGAGCTGACCGGGGTGCCCGTGGCGCTGCTCTCCACGAGCCCCAAGCGCGAGGACACCATCCTCGTGCACGATCCCTTTGTGGATTGAGCAGAGCGGCTTCGTTTATCGGCTTTTCTGCTTCGCGCTTACCGCTATAGTGGCAATCTTCTGCACGTGGAGGTTGTCATGGTTGAGAAGCTCCAATGCGATCTGGTGATGCGCGGCGGGATCACCAGCGGCATCGTCTATCCCCGCGCCATCGCCAAGCTTTCCGAGACCTACCGCTTCCGCTCGATCGGCGGCACATCCGCCGGCGCCATCGCCGCCACGGGTACGGCGGCCGCCGCCTACGGTGCGAAGCAAGGCGACGATCACTTCGCCACGCGCTTCAAGACGCTCCCCGCGGAGCTTGGACGGAGACCCGGTGCCGGCCCGGGCGTGGCGGGCAAGAAGACCGTGCTCGAACGGTTGTTCCAACCGCAAAAGGGCACGCGCCGTCTGTTCAACGTGTTGATGTCCGGGCTCGGCCGGGAAGGGCTTGGCGCCAAGGTGCCTCCGTTGTGGGGGCCCTGTGCGTCAATTACTGGGTCTACGCCGTCGTCGGCGCCGCG
>NZ_LPWD01000371.1 GCF_001723295.1 Methyloceanibacter marginalis | reverse complement strand
CCTGGACGGCTGATGGGCTGCACGGTGGCGCCGGGCTTCGACTTCGCAGGCTTCGAGCTCGCCCCTCAAGGCTGGGAGCCTTAGCCCAAGAAGCTCAACGAACTCATACCTCCCCCTCGTGGGGAGGTCGGCGCGCATCGCGCGCCGGGTGGGGGGATGCGCTATTCTGGAGGTATGGCGAACGAACTGGCTCGAACCCTTCGCAAGCGAATGACGCGACATGAGGTTAGGCTCTGGCTGCGTCTGCGTGAGCTTCGTGCGCTCGGATTCCACTTCCGGCGACAGGTGGCGATCAAGGACTGCATTGTCGACTTTGCCTGCTACCACCCGCGTGTGGTTATCGAATTGGATGGGAGTCAACACTCGACGCGAGATTTCGCGGCGAGAGATGCCGCGCGTGACGCAAAGCTCACGACAGCGGGTTTCAAAATTTTTCGTGTGTGGAACAACGAGGTGGAGCAGAATTTAGACGGGGTCTTGGAAAAACTGCTTCACGAATTGGAGCACAGCTGACCCCCCACCCCGGCGTCGCAAAGGCGACGCCGTCCCTCCCCACGGAGGGGGAGGGATGGAACCTGCATCTCTGCTCTGCCCGAATTTTCGAAGCGAGCAGCCCTTAATCCATCAGCTGGCCGCCATTGATGGTCAGCGTCGAGCCGGTGATCCAGGCGGACTCATCGGCGGCGAGGAACACCACACAGCGGGCGACCTCTTCCGCTTCGCCCAGACGCCCCACGGGGATCTGGCCAACGATGTGCTCCATCACCTTTTCGGAGACATTGGCCAGGAGCTCGGTCGCAACGTAACCGGGGGCGATGGCGTTGGCGGTGATGCCCTTGCGCGCGCCTTCAAGCGCAACGGTGCGGGTGAAGCCGATCATGCCGGCTTTGGCCGAACAGTAATTGGCCAAGCCCAGCATGCCTTGCTGGCCATTGATCGAGGAGATCGAGACGATCCGGCCGAAGCCGCGCTCGCGCATCCCGTTGATCACTTGCCGGGTCATGTTGAATACGGAGTCGAGGTCGGTGCGGATGACTTCCGACCACTGCTCGTGGCTCATCTTCTGGAGCATGGCGTCGCGCGAGATGCCGGCATTGTTGACCAGCACCTCGACGGGGCCGACCTCGTTCTCAACGGCGATGACGCCTTGCTCGCAGGCCTGGAAGTCGCCGACGCCCACTTGAAGACCGGAATGCCGGTTTCTTCTTGAAGGCGTTGGCCGCGTCG
>NZ_LPWD01000370.1 GCF_001723295.1 Methyloceanibacter marginalis | reverse complement strand
AGGTGCGAGCGAAGCGAGTCTCGAAGCACGCGCCGGGTACCTCAGGATGACGCTCGATACAATGTTGGGACCTAGTCGCCGCCGTCGGGGATGTCGTCGTCCGCAACGTCAGGCCCGAAGCCGTTGCCGCCTGGCTCCGATTTGGGCGCGGGCTTGGCGCCGCCCTTCGATACGGCCACCAGCGCCGGGCGCAGCACGCGGTCGCCGATCGTGTAGCCGGCCTGCATGACCTCCACCACGGTGCCGTCGGGCACGTCGGTGTTCGGCACCTCGTACATGGCCTGCTGCTGGTTCGGGTCGAAGCGCTGACCGAGCGGCTCGATCTTGGTGACCCCGTGCTTCTCCATCATGTTCAGCAACTCCCGCTCGGTGAGCTCGACCCCTTCCAGAAAGCTCTTGAGCGCCGGGTCTTGGGCAGCGGCGTCCGCCGGCACATGCTCGACCGCACGCCGCAAATTGTCGCCGATGGTCAGCACGTCACGGGCGAAGTTGGAGATCGCGTAGCGCGCCGTGTCTTCTTTCTCGCGCTCGGTGCGGCGGCGCAGGTTCTCCATGTCCGCCATGGTGCGCAGCAGCTTGTCGCGCATATCGGCGTTCTCGGCGAGAAGGCCTTCGAGATCGCCCGCGAGCTCGGCGCTCACGTCCGGGTTTTCGGCCGCCTCGGTCGAGGTTGATTTCGTCTGATCCTCGTCTGTCTCACGTGGATCGGAATTGTCCGCCATCAGACGCCTCGGCGATTGGGGTTCAAAGGGAAGCTCCGGATATCGACCGGGAGCGGAGAAAAATCAAGGGACAAGGCGTGCCAAGATCAGGGAACGAGCCGCCCGAGTAATCTTGCCGTGTAGTCAACCATCGGGATGATACGCGCGTAGTTGAGCCTTGTCGGCCCGATCACCCCCAGCCACGCCAACGATTTTCTGCTCCGAGTCCTCGAAAGGCGAGACGATCAGCGCGGAGCCCGAGAGCGAAAACAGCTTGTTTTCGGAACCGATGAAAATCCGGGACCCCTTCGCGCGCTCGGCCAGCCCCAAGAGCTGGATCAGATCCTTCTTGGCGTCGAGGTCCTCGAACAGGAGCCGGACCCGCTCCAGGTCCTCCATGGCCCGCACGTCTTCCAGAAGATGCGCGCGGCCGCACACGATGAGGCTCTGCCGGTCGTCGGCCTCGCCCGACCAGATGGCGAGCCCGTCGGTGACGACCCGCGCCGTGAGCTCGTCGAGCTGGGCGCGTCGGGCCTCGATCTCCCCTTCGATCCGCACGCGGGCCTCGGCCAGCGTCCGCCCGCCGATATGGGCATTGATGTAGTTGGTCGCCTCGTTGAGCGAGGAGAGCGGCAACCCCTCGGGCAGCGGCACGATGCGGTTCTCGACGTCGCCGTCCTCGCCCACCAGCACGGCGAGCGCCTGGCCCTGGCCGAGATTGACGAACTCGACATGGCGCAGCGTCTTGCTTTGCTTTTCGGCGAGCACGACACCCGCGCAGCGGGACAGCCCCGACAGCATCTCGCCGGCTTCGGATAAAAAGTCCTCGACGCCGCGGCGTCGTCCGCCGGCGGCCATGCGCGACTTGATCTGGTTGCGTTCGGCCTCCGTGATGTCGCCGATCTCCAAAAGACCGTCGACGAACAGCCGCAAGCCCGATTGGGTCGGCAGCCTTCCAGCGCTCGTATGGGGCGCGTAGATCAGGCCGAGCGCCTCGAGATCGGACATGACGTTGCGCACCGAGGCCGGCGACAGCGTCATAGGCAGCGCCCGGCTCAAATTGCGCGAGCCGACCGGTTCGCCGGTTTCCAGATATGTCTCGACAATCCGCTTGAAGATTTCGCGCGAACGCTCGTTGAGATGACGCAGGTTTCCAGCGGCCTCGGCCGCCGCTTTCGCGCCTCTGACGTCGTTATGACCCATGACGGGAAAATGTAGGAGGCGCTTTGAGCCCCGTCAAACGGACGTGCGAACCTAGTTAAGCGGTCCGAGCGCCTGCGTGGCCGGCTCGACCAACTCACCCGGTGCGCCGAAATGAGCAAAATAGCGGGTCTTGATCAATTCGACCGGCATGATGACGAGGACATCGGTGGTGCCGAATTGATGGTCGATGACAGCGCCGTCGCCGACAAAGGCGCCGACCCGCAAATAACCTTTGATCAGCGGGGGCAGCGCCTTGAGGGCTGCGCGCGCATCGACGGCCTCGCGCGGCATCATGTTCATGTCGACGTGCAAATGGTCGTGGGCCCGCACCCGCCAATCCTCCGGCGCGAGCGAGTTATGGTGCAGGAAGCTCAGAGCAAGCGCATGGGCGGAGGGATCGGTGCCCGGGAAGCTCGCGCAGCCGATCATGACGTCGGCGCCGTGCTGACGAACATAAGACCACACGCCCTGCCACAGGAGCTCCAGCGTGCGCCGATTCCGGTAGGGCTTGAGCACACAGGAGCGGCCGAGCTCGATGAAACTGTAATCGGGCTTCGACTGGATCAGCGGCGCGATGTCGTATTCGCCCTGCGTATAGAACCCATCGTTGTGATCGGCGACGGCCTGGCGCAACACGCGATAGGTGCCGACCACCTGCGACCGGCGCCAGCCCTTCTTCGCCGGATCGCCGCGGTCGACGACGAGCAGATGGTCGAAGATCGCGTCATAGGCGTCCTCGTCGCGCCGCGACAGGAGGGCGAGCGCGCCGGGCGTGGCCGCCATCTCCTCGTAGAAGACTTTGTAGCGGAGGCGCTGAGCGCGGCGGAGTTCGCTTTTCTTGCGGGCGAGCTGCACTTCGAGCTGACCGATGCGGCCATAGATCTGCGGCGGTTGAAACCGCCCGCGAAGGCTGACGGACGGCGTGCGCCGGCGCCCCCAAACGGAAGGCCGCTATTCTGACTTGGCCGGAAATTCAGTCCTGGAAACATTGCCTCACCGCGAATTTGCCCGACAGGCGTCCTTGCGTTGGCCTCGTCCGCATGGCCGAGCCCAATTGAAATGTTTGGGGAAACGCGCCACGGGACTCCGCCAGCCACCAACTGAAACGCATGAGCCGAGCAGTGGTTTGATTCGGCCACAACATAAGCCGGTTAGCAAACCAATTCGAAGTCTATGTGACAGCCTGGGGAAAGCCTTGCGGCGCCTCGTGTCGAAGGCCTCAGGCGGCGCCGGCGCCCGTCTCCTGGTGCCCCCGCCCGTCCTCGCCGAGCCAGCGGGTGAGCAGTCCCGCCAGATCCCGCTTCTCGAAGGGCTTGGCGAGATAGTCGTCGAGACCGGCCGCGAGATAACCCGCCCGATCCTCTTCGAAGGCGTGGCGGTCAGCGCCACGATGGGGGGGGCCGCCCCGCGCCGGGGCGGGCGTCGTCGGCATAGAGCGCC
>NZ_LPWD01000369.1 GCF_001723295.1 Methyloceanibacter marginalis | reverse complement strand
CGAGCCAGCGCCAGAAGCTCGCGGCCACGCTGCGGAACAAGGCGATGTCGTAGGCTTGCTCGTCGCCCTCTCGCCACACGAGCACACCCATATGCGAAAGGGTACTGGTGGCGGCGCCTCCAGCCGGAAAGACGCGCGGGTCGAGGTCGATGGCCAATCCCTTGGCGAGCACGTCGCGAACGCGTGGCCCGCCCAAACGCACCACGGCCCGTCCGCTGCTCTGATCGGAGACCGACGCAAGCCCCTTCAGCTTGCCGGCAAGAGCCTCGGCCAGCGCTTCGTTCTGAAGCGTCGCGGAGACGGCGAGCCACTGCCCCGGACCCGTGCCAATGAAGCTCACGTTCTTGCCGTGGGCCACGGTCGAGCCCTCGGGCAGGTCCAGGCCATAGGCCTCGCGCACGGCCGCCTTCAAAGCCTCGACCTGGCCTTTGCGCGTTTCGACGGAGGCGAGACCGAGATCGGTGCGCTCGATCACGGTCACGCCAGCGCCGCCGTCCGCCTTGCCGTATCGGCCAGGCTTGGCGATGCCATGAAAAGCGGAAAGAGAGGCGAGCTTAGACACGGAGGCGCCCCCCTTCCGGATCGACGAAGCACGGTCCGCAGACCTCGGCCAGCATCTCGGTGTTGCGCAACGGATCGCAGACCTTCACCACCTCGCCGTGGCGCTCCGGACCATTGGACAGCATGGCAAGCGCAATCCATGTTCCGAGCTCCGGCGAGTAGGCCATGGAGGTGACGTAGCCTGATCGTTGGCGGCTACGACATCCGCTTCCCTCGGCACGAGATGCGCACCGGCAGGAATGCGCGCCGCCCTATCGAGCGGCTTCAGGCCCACGAGCGACGCGCGCTCGGCTTCGGTGAGCGCTTCGCGCTCGCCCATGAAGCGGCCTATAAAGTCCTTCTTCGTCGACGCCATGCGGCCGAGCCCAAGATCGTGCGCAGTGGTCTGGCCGTTGAGCTCAGGTCCCGCGGCATGGCCCTTTTCGATGCGCATGACGCCAAGCGGCTCGGTGCCGTAAGGCGCGATGCCGTGCGGCGCACCCGCCTCGATAATCGCGCGGATCATGGCATCGCCGTAGCGCGCCGGCACGGCCACCTCAAAGGCGAGCTCGCCGGAGAATGACAGCCGGAACAGCCGCCCCTTCACGCAGCCGCAGAACGTGAACTCACCGCAGGCCATATAGGGGAAGGCTTCGTTGGAAATATCCTGGCCCGGATCGAGCAGCGCTTCGACGACCTTGCGCGACTCGGGACCGGCGACGGCGTATTGCGCCCATTGCTCCGTGACTGACACGGTTTGCACGTCGAGCTCGGGCCACAGCACCTGCTGGCAATATTCCAGATGCTGGCTCACCTTGAGCGCGTTCGCCGTGGTCGTGGTCATGTAATAGTGGTCGTCGGCGAGGCGTGCGGTGGTGCCGTCGTCCATGGCGAAACCATCTTCGCGCAGCATGAGTCCGTAACGAGCCTTGCCCACGGTGAGCTTGCCGAAGCCGTTGATGTAGACCCGGTCGAGGAAGGTGCCGGCGTCGGCGCCCTGCACGTCGATCTTGCCCAGCGTGGAGACATCGCACACGCCGACATTGGTACGCGTGTTCTCTACTTTCGCGGTTGACGGTCTCCTGCGGACGCTCGCCGGGGCTTTGGGGGAAGATGAGCGCGCGCATCCCAGGCGCCGACCTCGACGAAGAC
>NZ_LPWD01000368.1 GCF_001723295.1 Methyloceanibacter marginalis | reverse complement strand
GTGCGGGATGAAGCGAAATATTCATGCCCACGCCGCGCCGGCGAACGCATGCAGCAGGCGTGCGCCTCGGCTGGCGCCAACAGCGCGCCGAGATCCGCGAGCGGCGAAACGATCACCGCGGCGGCGAAAAACGTCATCAGGAGATCGTCGAGCTGTTTCATGGGTCTACTGCGCCGATTGTCGAGCCTCAGACTGACACGGGACGCGTAGGCCTTCTGTGAGGCTCGTCACACTGTCGGGCTCGGGTCGTTCGGTTCAGCGCTCGGCTGTGTCGTCGGGGGGTTGCTTGAGGACTTTAATCGTCTCCTGGGTCTCAGCCACGTCCTGCTGCCACACTTCCTTGTCGGGGAACGCTTGCGCCATGCGCTCGGCGATTTCGAGCGCCTCCTCATACGCTTCGAGCGCGCCGTCGCGGTCGCCGGCGGCGAGCCTAATTGCCGCGATCTTCTGGAGAATGACCTCGATGTCCGGCTGGCGCATGATGTTATCCGGGTCAGCGTCGGCGACCTTCCGTGCGATCGATAGACTCTCCTTGTAGGCCGCAAGCGCGCCGGCCTGATCTCCCGCGGCATTCTGCATGATGCCGATCTGGTTCAGGCCGAGCAAAACGCTTCGCTGCCAATCGAGGTTCGTGGGATCGATCGCGGCGACCTTACGCGCAAACTCGAGCCGCTTGTCATAGGCGGCGCGGGCGCCGGCCAAGTCCCCCGCCATAAGTTTGGCGTAGCCAAGCTTGTTGAGCGAGATGGAGATGTCCTGGAGAAGCTCGCTCTTGTTCGGATGACGCTCGGCAAGCCGTCCGAGGATACGAAGCGACTCCTCGTGCGCTTTGATCGCAGCCGACGTATCGCCCACGGCATGCTTCGCCGAACCCAAAAAGCTGAAACCGGTGGCGAGATCCCGTTGCCAGGTGGCGTTGTCCGGATCAAGGGCCGCGAGACGACGTCGGGTCACGAGGCTTTCCTCATAGGCCTCGAGCGCACCTTGGCTATCCTCCGCCGCCAGCTTGACGTGCCCGACGCGCTCCAGGCCCACCGCTACGTCGCGTTCCCAATCGGTGTTGCCTTCGTGCTCGGCGGCGGTGCGCCGGCTAATGGCAAGCACTTCGTTGCAGGCTTCGAGTGCCCCTTGCGTATCGCCGATGTCCAGTTTGAGGTCGCATATCTTGCCGAGGCTGACCGGCGCGGTTTTCCACCATTCGCTGTCGGGTCCATCCTGCTCGGCGAGACGCCGCCTGATTGCGAGACTTTCCTCGTAAGCCGCGAACGCGCCCTTCCGGTCACCCATTTGCCGCTTCAGGTCGCCCATCCGCTCGAGATTGACGGTGATGTCGAACGCCGCCTGCTCATTGTCTTCGTCCTCAGCCGAGAGCGCTTCTCGGATCTCGAGGCTCTCCTCGTAGGCGGCGAGGGCGTCCGCCGTATTCCCCATGTCCCGCTTCGCGTCGCCGAGATGCACAAGGACAACGGAGAGATTGCGCTTGGCGTAACTGTTGCCGTCGTCTTTCGCGACCTCTTTCCGCGTCAGCGCCTCGGCTTCCTCGGCGTTCTTCAGCGCGGCTTCGAGATTTCCGGCGGCGAGATAGGTCTGAGCGAACTCATCGAGCATCGCCGTCTTGCTGCGAATGAGCTCGGGATTGTCCGGATCGGTCTCGGTGAGGCGCTCCACCGTGCTGCGGGCTTGGCCGAGAATCTTGTCGAGGCTCTCGACCCTGATACCCTCACGTCGCGCAAGCCCTGCGCGATCTGGAAGATCAGACCGTTCACCGTGTCCTTGGCCGCGGCGAAGTTCTGCTCGGCGCGCTCTTGCTGATACTTGGCGATAATGCCGGCCGTCACGGCGCCGATGGCGAGCACGAAGAGGAGGGCGGCGGCGCTCACCGCCAACGTCAGCGCGCGGCGCTGCTGGCGCACCTCCTGCGAGAGGAGATCTTCCTTCGGTAGACCGTGGATGGCGGCGGCGAAGTCGGCACCGAGCTCGATGAAACGGGCATTGCGCGGGTCGGCCCCATCACGGAAGGCGCGCAAGTCCACCCATTTCGGTTCGGCGGCGAACTTGCCCTTGAGCGCCTCGGTCAGGGGCGTGTCCGCGGTCCACTTGAAATCGCCCGCGGCGGTGTCCCAGGACAGATCGCCGTCCGTGCAGCCGATAAAGAGCGTGTCGGGGCTCTTGTTCGCGAGCCAGTACTCGATTTCCTTGCCGACCCAGGGAGAGGCAGCCGCCTCGGGCGAGGTGAGCAGAATGAGGTAGCGCGACTGGGATAGCGCCTGCTCGATCGACGGCCAAAGATGCGGCGTGGCCGAGAGGCTCGTGTCGTCGCGGAACACGCGCAAGCCGCGGCGGCGATACCACGGCTTGCCGAGCTTCTGGATCACCGCCTGAAGCGCGGCGGCGATCGGCTTGTCCTTGGCGTGGCTATAGGAAATGAAGGCGTCGTAGACGACCGGCACGCGCACTCTCCTGTTCGAACGAGACGATTATAGAGGCTCATCCCGCAGGGACCATGCCCCCTACCGCCTCTTTGTGAGGGTGCTCACAATGCGCCTCCGCCCCGCGCCCTATCTCCCTTCTTGTCGAAGGGGTCCCTAGCGCCTTCGGCCAACGAAAACCGACGTGTTCTGTTTCGCGTCCACCAATCGGCGTGGGACTTGCCCCACCGAGCCCCGCGCGGCGAGCTGAAAGGGGAAACAAGGGCCCGGGTCCGCTCCTGCCCGGCCTGTCAGCATCCCTCCCTTTTCAGCGACAGCGGGCGCAAGGTTTCCCCCGCCTTGCGCCCGCACTTTTTTCCGCTTTCGGGGTGTTGCGAGTGCGAGAGTGCAGTCGTGGTGAGGCGTTGAATGCCGCGAGAAGATCGCGCTTACGCTGCTCTATCAGCTTCCCAAGGACGCGTCCGTGCCGGTCCATCGGCGATCGACGCGGCGTCTTACCTGGTTCACGAGGCGGGAGGCGTGCCGCGTCAGACGCTTCGTTCGCGCTTCCTGCGCAAACTCATGGGGGTCGGGTTCGATCGGCCCACCGCCGGCGTCCCGCCACGTTTCCCAAAGGATTTGATCGAGCTCGTTGTCCCGCCTGATGGAGGCGATCATCGAGGGGGAGAGGTCACCTTCACCAAGCGGCTTCCAGGGTACGCGCTCCAGCCACTGATCGCTGGTGTTCCTGAGCGAGGCGCGCTCGGGCATTCCCAGGTCTCCGGCCAGGCGTGCGATCAGCTCGTCGCAGCGCGTGTGGTCGCCCACGAACGCGAAGCTGGAAAGAAAGCTGTTCGCTTGCGCAAATTTTTCGGCGGAGGACATCAAGACAAGGCGCGGCCGGGGGATCTCCGCGAATGTGTTCAGGATGAAGTGGGTGAGGAAGTCCGGCCTCCTTGAGCGATAGGCGATGTCCACCGCGTAGGGGCGCAGACCTTGAGAGAGATACCGCATCATGCGGTAGTTGTAGTGAGACAGAAACTGGCTGACGGGGTCACGAAGCAGGATGCTCCTGACAATGGGCCTGCCTAGGAAGTTTCGCTCGATGGAGCGGCCGACCCAGTGGCCGCCGACGACATCGAGCTTCTGCGGGCTGGGCATGTCGCCGATCTGATACTTGCTCAAGACGAGGCGACCGAGCCCCCTGCGCTTCGGCACGCGAAAATATCGCTCAGATGAAACAGCTGGGTCAGATGGTGGTGGACCGTCTGTCCGGCGCAGCGTGGGATGTGGAAGATGAGATGGAGCGGGCGCCGTGCCAGCTCATTCGGAGCGACGCATGCATCTTCCGGCAGTCTCGAACATGCCCAGTGTAGTCGGGAGTGGTTGGGCCGCTGGTTCATGCCTGTTTTTCACTTGGCTGTCCTGCCAAGCCGCAGGCACGTTGCGCACATGTCTTCTTTCGTGCGAGGCAGCAAAATGGTTACCCGTGGGAGGCGCGCTGTCAAAGCACGGAGGGCGTGTACCAGCCGCTACCTCTAGCTGCGCTTGACAATCGCATATCCGGTGGGCCTCTCATCTGGACAGAGCCCGACATCCGGCGAAGGCGCTCCAAATGTGTGGATTTGCGGGGTTTCTCGATCCCAAACGACGCTCCGGCGACAACGAGTTGCAAGCGCTCGCTTTGAGCATGGCCGGGGCCCTGCGACATCGTGGCCCCGATGCGCAAGGCGCGTGGGTGGACGAGGGAAGCGGCGTGGCCCTCGGTCACGCGCGGCTGTCGATCATCGATCTCAGTGCCGCGGGCGCCCAGCCGATGCACTCGGCCAACGGCCGGTTCGTGTTGTCCTACAACGGCGAGATCTACAACGCGGGCGAGTTGCGCGCCGAGCTTGAGCGCGCGGGTCACACATTCCGCGGGCATTCCGATACCGAGGTGCTGGTGGAGGGCTTCGCCGAGTGGGGGGTGTGCGGCACGATAGAGCGAACCATCGGGATGTTCGCCTTCGCTGCGTTCGACCGGAAGGAGCGCGTGCTGACGCTGGCGCGCGACCGCCTCGGGATCAAGCCTGTGTACTGGGGCCGCGTCGACGGACGCATGGTGTTCGCCTCGGAGATGAAGGCATTCGCGGCGCTGCCGGAGTTTGCGCCCGTGATCGACCGCCAGGCGCTCGCTTCGTATCTGTGCACCGGCTACGTGGCTGCTCCCGCGAGCATCTACAAAGACATCCAAAAGCTCGAGCCCGGGTCGCTGCTCGAAATCCGCGACGACGGTGAGACGCGCAGCGAGAAATATTGGTCGCTGCTCGACGTGGCGACGCGGGGGCAGGCCGCACTGCTTGACATTAACGATGAGGACGCCTGCGAGCGGCTGGAGACGCTTCTCACCGACGCCGTCACGCGGCGCATGGTGGCGGATGTGCCGCTCGGCGTGTTTCTCTCCGGCGGCATCGATTCCTCCACGGTGACCGCGCTGATGCAGGCGAACAGCCCTTCGCCGGTCAAGAGCTTCTCCATCGGCTTCCACGAGGCGGACTACAACGAGGCGGCGCAGGCAAAAGCGGTCGCGGCGCATCTCGGCACCGATCACACCGAGCTCTACGTCACGGCGGAGGAGGCGCAAGACGCGTGCCGAGCTGCCGGAGATCTACAATGAGCCGTTTGCGGATGTGTCGCAGATCCCGACCTTTCTCGTCTCCGAGATGACGCGGAAGCACGTCACCGTGGCGCTCTCCGGCGACGGGGGCGATGAGCTGTTCGCGGGCTATAACCGCTACGGCCAGGGCTTGCGGGTGGCCCGCGCGCTGCAGATGCTGCCGGGACGCTTGCGGGGTGTGTGTCACGGATGATCGGGGCGCTGCCGCCATCCACATGGGATCGTGTGTTCGGTCTCGTGCTGCGGGGATGCGGCCGCGGCAGGTGGGCGAGAAGCTGCAGAAGCTGTCGGCGGTTCTCGGCGAGGACGCGGAGGATTATTACCGCACGCTGATCTCGCCCTGGGGACACGCGTGGTCCTTGGTCAAGGGTGCTGCGCGGCCTGAGCCGCCGGCGTCAGCGAAAAGGTGAGGTCGCGCTTCGAGGACGAGCTGTCGTGGATGCAGTACGCCGACAGCGTCACCTATTTGCCGGACGACATCCTCACCAAGGTCGACCGCGCTTCGATGGCGGTGTCGTTGGAGGCGCGTGTGCCGCTGCTCGACCACCGGGTCGTCAGCTTCGCGTGGCAGCTCCCCGACGACTTCAAGATCCGCGACGGACAGGGGAAGTGGCTGCTGCGGCAGCTGCTGCACAAATATGTGCCCGAGACACTCGTGGCGCGACCCAAGATGGGCTTCGGCGTGCCGATCGATGCCTGGCTCAAGGGGCCGCTGAAGGAGTGGGCCGCCGATCTGCTCGATCCGCACGCCATGTCCCGCGCTGGTTTCTTGGACCCCGGGCCTATCCAGGAGAAATGGGCGGAGCATTTGTCGGGGCGCCGCAACTGGCAGCATTTTCTGTGGAACGTGCTGATGTTCGAGGCGTGGTTCCATGCGCAGAAGGGGTATAGGCCCTCTTCTGCCTCTAATCGTGTGTGAGGTTGTGGCTTTAAGCGGATCAATTATTAAGACGGGGGTGCTAGACACCCGGAGGGAGCGCCAAATATACCTTTTGGACGGCCAGTTTTGTTGACAGCCACGAGGCGCGTATGCAGATCGCACGGATCTTGGTAATAGGGGCAGCGGTTTTTTGCCTTAGTGGTTGCGCCGACTTGCCGTCTCCGGGAGAATCACATCTGCAGCTAATTCGTAGCTACGACGATGCTCTGACACAAAGCGAACGAGCGGAGATCATCGAAGAGCTCAAGGCCGAAAAGACTACGCAAGCGACTTCTAAGGAAGAAAACTAACGGGGCGCATCCTGCGTCGTGGCGGCCGTTGAGGCGTTGGAATTCCCGGCCTGGACGAAGCGGATGGGGTTCGCTATGCCCACGCCTGGAAACCGGCGATAGTTTCCGCGATCTGGCCTCGCCAGGCGCGCACCGGAGGCATGAGTTTGGCCGAGAAAGTAGCGTTCATCACCGGCGTCACGGGGCAAGACGGCGCCTATCTCTCGGAGTTGCTGCTCTCGAAGGGCTACCGGGTGCACGGCATCAAGCGGCGCTCGTCCTCGTTCAACACGGAGCGGGTAGATCACCTC
Organism: Methyloceanibacter marginalis; assembly: GCF_001723295.1. Lineage (GTDB taxonomy): Bacteria > Pseudomonadota > Alphaproteobacteria > Rhizobiales > Methyloligellaceae > Methyloceanibacter > Methyloceanibacter marginalis. The sequence goes on along the minus strand of NZ_LPWD01000368.1, from coordinate 9,440 downwards.
TACGAGGACCCCCACAACAACGATCCGCGCTTCCGCATGCATTACGGCGACCTGACCGACGCCACAAATCTCATCAGGCTCGTGCAAGAGGTCCAGCCGGACGAGATCTACAATCTCGCGGCGCAAAGCCACGTGGCGGTGAGCTTCGAGACGCCGGAATACACGGCGAACTCAGACGCCATGGGGACGCTGCGTCTCCTTGAGGCGATCCGCATTCTCGGGCTTGAGGCAAAGGCCCGCTTCTACCAGGCCTCGACCTCGGAGCTTTACGGCAAGGTGCAAGAGGTGCCGCAGCGGGAGACGACGCCGTTCTATCCGCGCTCGCCTTATGCCGCCGCCAAGCTCTACGCCTTCTGGATCACGGTGAATTACCGCGAGGCCTACGGCATGCATGCCTCGAACGGCATCCTGTTCAACCACGAGAGCCCGATCCGCGGCGAGACCTTCGTGACGCGCAAGATAACCCGCGCCGTGGCAGCCATCGAGGCGGGTGCGCAGGACTGCCTATACCTCGCAAATCTCGACGCCAAGCGCGACTGGGGTCACGCGCGGGACTACGTGGAGGGAATGTGGCGCATTCTCCAGCAGGAGACGCCGGACGATTATGTTCTCGCGACCGGCGAGATGCATTCGGTGCGCGAGTTTGTGGAGCTCGCCTTCGCCGAGCTCGACTGCCCCATCGAATGGAAGGGCGAAGGCGTCGACGAGGTGGGCATCGATACCCGGAACGGTCGCGTGCTGATCCGCATCGATCCGCGCTACTTCCGCCCCACGGAGGTCGAGGAGCTGCTCGGCGATCCGAGCAAGGCGAAGCGGGTGCTCGGCTGGGAGCACAAGACGCCCTTCAAGGAACTGGTGTCCGAGATGGTCGCCTCCGATATGCGCAGCTTCAGAGGAAGCAATCTTCTTCTGCGGCGCGCCGTCGCCGAGTGAGGCTGCCGCGAGAGTTGCTGCCGTGGCTGGCCTTTCGCTTTCGCCGCGCGGGCAAGGACGCGCCGCCGACCTTCTTCTTTCACATCCCGAAATGCGCCGGCTCCAGCGTGTGGGCGTCGCTCTACGACATCTACGGAACGCGCCATATCTATCACGCAAACAGCCGGCGGCGCCGGGAGAGATTTGCCGACATGCCGCGCGATGCCCGTCTTGCCTACGCGGCCGTCGGCGGCCACGCGCCACTCAGCTACTTCCGCGAGCATCTCGGCGGCATGGGGCGCTATCATAAGATCGTTACGCTACGCGATCCCGTCGACCGCGCGATCTCCGAATACAACTACATCCGCGCGCAAGCCTCCCATCCCCGCAACAAAGAGGTGTCGCTGCAAAGCCTAACAAAGTTCGCCGAAAGCCTCCGGCCGGACCGCCAGGTCACGCTGCTCACCGGACGCGGCGACGACGTCGAAGGCGCGGTCGAGATCGTGACGCGGTTCTTCGACGATTGGGCGTTCAGCGCCGGCGTCGACGATCTGGTGCAGCGGCTCTATCGGGTGACCGGCGTCGAGCCCCGCCCCGCGATGCACAAGACAGGCGCCTCCGGTCCGCGACGCGCGGACCTCGATGCGGCGACGCTTCGGTTGCTGCAAGACCGCAACCGCAACGACCTCGCGCTGATCGCGGCGCTGAAGGAACGCCGCGCTCAGTAGCCGTATCTCAGGCGCAACGGCCAGGTGAGCGCCGCGACCAAAGTTTGCTGGCCGGCGGGCATCGCTGACTTCCAGCGGGCATCCTCGCGAATTTCGGCGGGCTTTATGCTCTCGTACCGGCTTTGGTTGCCGCGGAGCTGGTGCCGGTTCCCGTGCACCTCCGCCCCGGGCGTGGCCCCGCCCTGTGTAGGAAGCGCCGCGGACAGCGTCGCGAGACACTCGGCAGGCGACCGGGCGATGTCCTCGTACCGCTCGCGCTGATACTGCTTCGGGTAGAGCAGGCCAAAAACCTCGCAACTCAGATTAGCGGACCACCACCCGAACGCGGTGCGCAGGTGACGCAGGGACGGAAACCTCACCACGCCGCCGCGCTTGCGGGTGCCGCCGGCGTTCGACCAGCACACGGCGCGCGGGTTGCGAACCACATGCACGAGATGGAATTGGTCACCGAGTTTTCGCCGCAGCGTGAAGGGGGCGCCGAGCGAGCCCCAGGCGGTCTTCGAGGAATCGACCATGAATGCATAGCGGCCGGCGGTGCGATCGAGCAGCGCCAGCGTCAGGCCCGCGTGGCTCATGCCGCGCGGCCCCTTGGGCGTTTGATAAAACGACCCCCAGACATCGCAGTCCCGCCGGGACTTGCCGCAGGTGCAGCCGCGGTCGAGGCGTTCGCGCAGGCACGAAACGACTTCGCCGCAGGAAGAATGTCGGGCCGCGTGGCGAGAAGGGATTCAAGCAGCGTGGTGCCGCTCCGCCCGTAGCCGCCGATATAGATGAGCGAGGTCACACGGGGCCTCGCTCCGCGCGGGCCGGAGCCCTCGTCAAGCCGCGCCCACGTCGGAGCCGGCTTCGCCGAATTCATGGCGATACCACGCATACGTTTGCTTCAAGCCTTCCGTGAGGCTGTAATTCGGCGTCCACCCGAGAGCGGCGAGGCGCGTGCTGTCCAAGGCCTTACGCGGCGAACCGTCGGGCTTGGACCTGTCGAACACGAGCTTGCCGTCATAACCGATCACGCCAGAAAGGATATTGGCGAGTTCGGCGATCGAGACTTCCTGGCCCGAGCCGACATTGATGTGCTCGGCCTCGTCGTAGGTCTTGAGCAGGAAGACGATGGCGGAGGCGAGATCATCCACATGCATGAACTCCCGCAGCGGCGTTCCCGTGCCCCAAATCTCTACGCTCGGCCTGCGTTCGCGTGCCGCCGCGTCGATCTTGCGCATCAAGGCGGGGATGACGTGGCTCGTGTTGAGGTCGAAATTGTCGCCGGGCCCGTAGAGATTGGTCGGCATGGCCGCGATGTAGGAGCGGCCGTACTGCGCGCGATAGGCGCGGCACAGCATGATGCCGGCGATCTTTGCGACCGCGTACCACTGGTTGGTCGGCTCAAGTGGGCCGGTCAGCAGCGCGTCCTCGCGCATGGGCTGCGGCGCCTCGCGCGGATAGATGCAAGACGAGCCAAGAAACAGCAGCCGGTCGATGCCGCATTCATGCGCGCCGCTGATCAGGTTCGACTCGATCAGGAGATTGTCGTTGAGGAAGTCGACGGGATAGGTGGAGTTGGCGAGGATGCCGCCGACGGTGGCCGCGGCGACGATCACGGCGTCGGGAACGGTGTCCTTGAGAAACACTTTGGTGGCGGCTTGGTCTCTCAGGTCGAGGTCGGCCCGTGAGGCGGTTAAGACGTTCGCGCCTTCTCGGATGAGATGTTGCGTGACCGCGCGTCCGACCAGCCCCCGATGGCCTGCGACAAAGACGTTCTTTCCGGCGATCTCGAACTGCGGTGCCATCTGAGCCAAATTTGTGCTGAAGTCGTCCGTCTATTCGTCGGAACTGGCTAGCGTATTCGGTTCGGCACTTCAACACGCCTGGGTCTGCCGTCTCGCAGCGGGCGGTGGTCAGGGCCTTGTTTTGCCTCGTTTCCGACGCCTTGCTATGATGGAAGAGCTGCGTTAGACCCGCGCCTTGCAACAGGGGGGCGCCGCCCTTACCGGGCCGTCGTGCCGGACCACACCGCCAATGGAAACGCTAGTGGATAGTCCCGCGCCCGGGGAGGGGCAACGCTCGGTCGTCGCTCCCAAGAAAGACACCGGCGATACCGGCGCGATCCGGGGGCGTCCTTCCATCCTGGTGCTGTTCCAAGATCTCGTGGCCGCCTTCAAGGCGCCCGGCTTCTGGCTCTACGGCGCGTGGATCGACACCAGTCTCCGCCACCGCTCCCAGGCACTGGGCGCCTTCTGGATGGTGTCCGGGACCTTGGCGTTCGTGCTCATCCTCGGCACGCTCTACTCGCAGGTGCTTCTGCGGCCCGGAGCGGACACCCAAATCTACTACGCACATATCGCGACGGGCTTCGTTCTGTGGATCTTCATTCAGCAGTCGCTGCAGCAGAGCTCGCAAGTCTACAAGAAAAGCCGCGACATGATCCAGAACGGCTACGTGAAGTACGTGGACTACGTGCTCCGCCTGTTCAGCGGTCATCTCATTAGCCTCGGCTACAATCTGTTGATCGTCGTCGGCGCGATCCTGCTCACACCCGTGCACGTCACCGCTGCGGACTTCATACTTCTGCTCACCGTGCCGCTCTTCTTTCTGGCCGTCCTTGGCGTGTGCTTTCTATTGAGCGTCGTCGGCGCCCGCTATCCCGACATTGGAGAGCTCATGCGGACCGTGCTGCGGCTCTTCTTCTTCATCACGCCGATCATCTGGATGCCCTCCATGGGGAAGGGCGCCGCCATCGGCGCGTTCATCTACCTCAACCCCTTCTACTACTTGCTCGAGATCATTCGCGGGCCGCTGGTTTACGGCGTCGTTCCGTGGCTCGAGATCGGCGTCGTAGCTGCTGCGATTCCGATCATCTGGCTCTTGGCGGCGCTGGCTTACGCCCGCGCCAAGCCTTACTTTGCCTTGTGGATCTGACGGGACGCGATGAGTAGCTCCATTTGTGCCCAGAATATGCATTTCAGCATCCCGAGCGCGACGCGGATCGATAAGTCGCTGCGGCGCAATCCGATCGCTGCCGTGCGAAACCTCGTGACACGAGGGAAGTCTAGGAGGTTCAAGCCCCTGCTCCACGACATGAGTTTCGAGTTCCGCGCAGGGGACCGCGTTGGTCTGATCGGCCAGAACGGGGCCGGCAAAACGACGCTGTTGCGACTGCTCGCGGGCGTGCTGGTACCGAGCGCAGGGGGGCTGGAGATCAGAGGCGTGACCCAGAACCTGCTCAACGTCTCCATGGGCATGCAGTCCGACGCGACGGGTCTCGAAAACATCTATCTACGCGGCTACAGCGCCGGACTGTCCGGTCAAGAAATCACGCGTCGGATTCCGGAGATACTTGAATTCTCCGAACTCGAACCGGTGATCCACGATCCGGTCCGTACCTACTCATCCGGCATGCGGATGAGGCTGGCCTTTGCCGTGGCGACCTCCGCCAAGCCTGAAATCCTGCTGCTGGACGAGTGGATCAGTGCCGGCGACCGCTTCTTCGTGGAGCGCTCGAGGGAGCGGCTGCGCAGCCACATCAATTCGAGCGAGATCCTAGTCTTCGCCAGCCACAACCCGCAGACGTTGAAGGAGCTGTGCAGCCGCGGTCTCGTGCTCAAGAATGGCTCGGTGGTGTTCGACGGAGACATTGAGGCGGCGTTGGCATTCTACGAATCCGACGACTATCAGGCGATCGAGCTTCCGGCGCGTGGCGAAAGCCGCAAGGGCGCGAAGAGGGCGCGATGACGGCGGGGCGGATGCGAGAGCAGACCACGATCGAGTACGACGACGCCGGTGTCGTGAAAACCATCTTCACGCTGCCGCCGACGAAGAGCCCCGCCACACCAAGCGTGTATGTCTTCTCCCTGCCGAAAGCGGGTTCCGTGCTGCTTGATAACATCATGCGCGGCTTGTCGGAGCAGGTGGGCGTCACCTACGTTTCGCTGATGGGCGAGTTCTTTAAGCTTGGCCTCGCCGAGCAGGACGTTCCCAGCACTACCTCGAACGTTTTTGCAGACAACGGCTATTGCTTTGGTGGCTTTCGTGCCTTTCCGAAGACGTTCGAGATTCCAAACCTCGTGACCCGGCAGTCGATCTTCCTGCTGCGCGATCCGCGTGACATGCTGGTTTCGCACTACTTTTCGATGCGATCGAGCCATCCGGACCCCGGAAAGATTCTGACAACGAGCAGGCAGTCACTGCCGCGTCGAGATAAGGCGTTGGTGATGAGCGTCGACGAGTATGCGCTCGATCTCGCGAGCTATTACGTGCGGCAACTCAGCCGCTACATTGACGTCTTCAAGGATCACCCGGAGAACTTCACCGTGTTCCGCTACGAGGACGTTATCTTCGAGAAGCGGGCCTGGGTTTCAGACATCTGCAGGGCGTTTAACTGGAACGTCAGCGAGCGCGCCAGAAACAAGATCGCGGACAAGAACGATGTCGTTCCAAGTGCCGAGAACGAGGCCCAGCACATCCGGCAGGTGACGCCGGGCGACGGCATGCGGAAGCTTCAGCCGGAAACAATCGAAAAACTGAACGAATTGTTCGAGCCGCAGCTTGCCCATTTCGGCTATAGCCCGGAGGTGGCTGCGCGTTAGGTCCGCTAGTGCCGCCACCAATCGGGGTCTGTCTCGTAACCGAATTCTATTAGGAGTTCGGTGGCGCCCGTTTCGTGAAATGCCCGCTTGGCCGCCGCGTCCCAAGCCTCGCGCCAGCTCGATCCCTGCCGGTTGAGCGACCACTCATGGAACATGCTGCCGGGCTCGAATGTCTGCCCGAAACCCCACTGGTCGTTGACGGCTGGCTGCGACTTGATGCGCTCGGCGACCGTGTCGCGTTCCTTGAACAATTGGGAGAGATGGGCACGAGGCAGCCTGTTCCCGGGATCGAAGAAATCAACGATGCCGATGAACGTCTCGTCGCTCGCGACCAAGTCCTCGTATCGGACCAAGAATTTGTCTGGGCCCGGGAGGAGCTGCATCAAATTCCTTGCGTGCGTGGCCCAGTCGCCGAAGACATAGGACTGGGACACCCAGCGAATGAAGTCCGCCAGTTCTGACTTGTCGGAGAAGCTGTGCTGTCTATTCTGCAGTGTCATAAACGCTAGCGAGATGGTGGTGTCGCGCCCGTCGCGCACGACGAGGACGCAGCGATCATTCTTGTAATGTAAATGTGCACGTGGTCCTTGATCAGTCGCGGCAGGGGATAGGTCTTGGGATAGATGCGCTTGGAGAAAGGCGCGTAGCCCTCTTTCATGGCGCTGAAGATCTGACCAGATGTCGCATTGGCCGCGAGCCGCGTCGCCAGCGTGTTGCCGCTGCGCGGATAACTCACGAAGTAGGCGAGCGGCACGGCCGATACCGTGCGGGCTTGGATGTCGTTCTGTCCATGTTGATAGATTTTCTTGAGGATGGGCCGAAGCTTCTTGTTGATGCGCTGCCCCGTCGCCTCGTCCAAGAATAAGAAAGACAGATGGAGCAGTCCGAGCAAATATTCGAGGCGCTCGAAATCGTTGTGCCGCATCGCCTCATCGACTTCGAGCAAAGCCTGCCGCACCAGCCGGTTCTGCCGCCCGGCCTTGGCGGCTTGGCGCGTCGGCTGGAGCTCTTGGATCATTCCCAGCGAGCGGCGGACTGCCCTCAGCAGCCGATCCGTCACTTGTGTCTTGAGCAAGGGTCTCTCTCCGGCGGGTGCGGCTTAAAGCAATGCTTATCGAGCGCTGCAGCCGTCTGTGTCAAATCTCCTTTGGAATTCGGGTGTTAACCCTGCGGGTCGATTATGAAAGCCCGATTGACATTGCCGCGCCCCCCGGGGATGACTCGCTCTTCCGATGAGGGGGTCTTGCGGCCAATGTTTCGATGCCAGTGGTTTAACCCCGCTCGTCATTCTTTCGCCGGCCAAGACGAGACGCGAGGACGAAATTGATGGCTCCGCTTTGCATTCCCGTAATCATGTGCGGTGGCGCCGGAACCCGCGTTTGGCCCGAATCCCGCGAGACCTTGCCTAAGCAGTTCATTCCCTTGGTCGGCGACCAGTCGACCTTTCAGCGCATCGTGTCGTTGATTTCGGATAGCAGCGTCTTCGCGACGCCGATCATCCTCACCAATCGCGACTATCGCTTCCTGGTGGCGGAGCAGCTAGACGAGCTCGGGGTCAAGGGCACCATCGTGCTCGAGCCGGAGCGGCGGGATTCCGGGCCCGCGGTGGCGGCCGCGGCGGTGCTTGCCGCGCAGAACGGTCCTGACACCGTCGTCGCCATGTTCGCTGCCGACCACATCTACGAGAAGCCGCAAGCCTTTTTGGAGCGCTGCAAGGAGGCCGCCAAGACGGCGGCACGCGGGCATATCGTCAGCTTTGGCATCAAGCCGTCCCATCCGGCCACCAATTTCGGCTACATCCGGCCCGGCGCCCCGATTGCGGGCACCGCCGCCCGCAAGGTCGAGGCGTTCGTCGAGAAGCCCGACGCCTTCACCGCGGAGCAATATATCGGCGAAGGCTATCTGTGGAACTCAGGCAACTTCGTGTTTCCTGCCGAGGTCATGCGCAATGAGGTGGCGAAATTCGAACCCGAGATGGCGGCGTCTGTCGAGGAGGCCGTGGCCAAGGCGAAGACCGATCTCGATTTCCTGGTGCTCGACGACACAAGCTTCGGGCGCGCCACCAAGAAGTCTATCGACTACGCCGTGATGGAACGGACAAACCGCGCCGCGGTGCTCGAAGCCGACATGGGCTGGTCCGATCTCGGCACGTGGAGCTCGGCGCTCTCCTTCACGCCGCACGATGAGGAAGGCAATTCCGTGCGCGGCGACGGCGTCACGCTCGACTGCCGCAACGTGCATGTGCGCTCCACCGAGATCCTGACTGCCGCGGTGGGGCTCGAGGATGTGATCGTGGTCACCACGCCCGACGCGGTGCTGGTGCTCAACGCCAACGAGGCGGACAAGGTCAAGGCGCTGGTCGACGATCTGAAGCGCAGAAATCGCCGCGAAGTGATCGAGCACCGGAGGGTCTATCGCCCCTGGGGCTACTACCAGAGCGTCGATGAGGGCGCGCGCTACCAGGTCAAGCGCATCCTGGTGCGTCCCGGCGGCCGTCTCTCCTTGCAGAAGCATTTTCACCGCGCCGAGCACTGGATCGTGGTGAAGGGCACCGCCGAGGTCACCCGCGGCGAGGACGTTGTCCAGGTTCATGAGAACGAGTCGATCTACCTGCCGATCGGCTGCCAGCACCGCCTGTCGAACCCCGGCAAGATCGACCTCGAGTTGATCGAGGTGCAGACCGGCAGCTATCTCGGCGAAGATGACATCGTGCGCTCGAGGACATCTACAATCGCGTCTGACGCCAGCGCCGGAAGTGAGACAGTGGCACTGCGGTTCTCCATCATCACGCCGACCTTCAACCGCCGCGACATGCTCGTGGAGGCGCTCGACAGCGTGGCGCGGCAAGACTGGCCCGAGATCGAGCATATCATCGTGGATGGGGGCTCGACCGACGGAACCTTGGACCTTGTCGGGGGCCGCCCCGAGCTTCGCCTAATCGGCGGCCCGGACCAGGGCGTTTACGACGCCCTCAACAAGGGCATCTCTGCGGCGACCGGCGAGATCGTCTGCTTCCTAAATTCGGATGACATGTTCGAGCCCGGTGCCCTCTCGGCCGCCGCCGCGGGCTTTTCGAACGCACCCGATTGCGACAGCGTCTGCGGCGCGGCGCGGCTCACAGCGGTCGGCGAAGCAATCGAGGTCTACGACCGCGAGGAAGACAAGCGCCTCACCTCGCGCGGACTGCGCTGCTCGGCGCCTCGATGATCAACGCGCG
>NZ_LPWD01000367.1 GCF_001723295.1 Methyloceanibacter marginalis | reverse complement strand
TCGCCATCGTCATCGAGGTCGCCATCAGAACGGGCTGCTGGCGCTTCTGATCATAACCTCGATGTTCCCCGCCCGCATGATGGCGGCGCTAGACGGCCCCAATGCCCAGATGATCGTCGCGGCGCGCGACGGCTGCATCTTCGTCGTGCTGTTTTTCAGCGGCGTCGGCCTCGTCATCGGCATGCTGTCCGCGCTCCGCTGGCGCAAGATCTTGGCGTCCGCCGGCTAGGACTCGAGCCTGGACCTCCGAAGCGTTTGGCCCGCCGCGCGAAGCACGGTAGCTTTCCCCCCATGGCGTCTCGAAGAACTCTGACCATCGGCGCGGCTGTTGCCGGCATCTTGGCGGCTCTGCTTGTGGCCGGATATTGGCTGACCGCAGACTTGTTGATCGATGCGAGCCCGCCGCCGCCGGCCGAAACGCGCGCCGAAGCTCCGGCGGAGAATCCGCAGCTTCACTGTCTGCTGATCGGATACACCGGAGAGCCGCGCCTGGCGCTCCTGTTCGATATTCATCAAGTGGGCAGTGACCTGCGCTACGAGCAGCGTCAACTCGTGGAGATCCGCGGCTCACAGAGAACGGTCAAGGAGCCGCCCTTTCCGGACTGGCGCTTGGATACCAGCGCCGAACCGGCGCGCCTGGACTCGGAGATCAGCGTCTTCGACAACTCGGCGGCGGGCTCGCATACCGAGACGATCACCATCGAGCTCTACGACTACCGCCCGGACAAAAGCAACAAAGAGTGGATCGAGTCCGGCCTGAAGAGCATCCACTATCAAAACCTGTCCGGAAACTGCCAGCAGTCCCGTCCCGTGACGCAGGTCTCGACGCGTGAGTGATCGGGCTTGCCGGCCTACGGCCTAGACTCAGCCGCTGGCTTTCGGAAGATAGGGAATGGTGCCCGCCAGATCCGTGTCGTCGATGACATAAAGCGTGCTGACGCTTCCGTCTTGCCGCGCCTTGCCGAACGGCGCGTACTCCGGATCGTTCGCGAAGGCTTTGACGGCCTCAAGGGATGGAAACTGGATGAGCGCAACAAGCGTCGAGTCCGGCTTCTCGCCTTCGAGAGTCGTGATGTTGCCGCTGCGTGACAGATATTTTCCGCCGTGCTTGGCCGCGATGTCGTGCACCTTCTCGGCGTAGGCGGGGACCCAAGCGTCGTCGGTGACCTTCACGTGGGCAATCAAAAATACGGCCATTCGTTCTCCTCCAATTTTGTTTCTAACCGATGGCGGCCGCTGCGACCTAGCAACCTCGATGCGCGGACTTTCCCTACCATAGGTTTGGCGAAGCGCCACCCCTCTGGGCAGACCAATACGAGGAGCGAGTATCTCTAGGTCTTGGGCGTGAGTAGCGCTCAGCCGCGCGGCGGGCGGCGGCGCTCGTTGAACCACGGACGGTATTCGGACGCCATCTTCTGCTGCTGGACCTTGGGCGCGCGCCGCTTGCAGGTCGCCATCTCCTCGCTGCCTTCCAGCGCCCCCCACCGCACCTCGGCGCAATCGTTGATGTTGTAGGCCATCTCGAGATCGCCGATGCGCACGAGCACGTCGTCGAGCGTGAGCGTCCAGGACGAGCCGTCGGAGCGCGTATAGGAGAACTTCCGCGCCGCGAGCTCCGCGTTCAGCACGGCCTCCAGCTTTGCCTTGACCTCTTCCGGGGTCTGGCCTTTGGGCATCTTGTAGCGCTCCGGGCGCGCGCGACGCGCTCGGGGAATTGCGCACCA
>NZ_LPWD01000366.1 GCF_001723295.1 Methyloceanibacter marginalis | reverse complement strand
CGGCTCAGGAAAAGGCCCGGTTGGGTCGGGGATGGGTGGGGGATGATCACCGGGCCCTAAAACGATGTCCCTGAGCGATCAGGGCGCTAAAACTCTCCTTAGTTCGAAGCGGACGTTGCCGGCTGGGGCGCCAGACTCGGCGGCAGAAGCGAAGTCCACACCAGCGGATTGCGGGCCGATTGCTGCTTGACGTAGGTGTAAGGCGTGTCTGCCCAGGCCAGGACGTCGCGCTGCTTGTTGTCGAGAACGAAGTCGCCGCGGTCGGTCCGAACCGTGAGCACCGCGTGGCCCTCGTTATTCTCGTCGCGAACCACGGTGATCAGCAGCGTGCTTTCAGGCCAGCCACGCTCGATCAGGATGCGGCGCTTGAGCAGGACGTAATCCTCGCAATCGCCTTCCTTCACGGGGTAGGTCCAAACCTCGACCTTGCCGTAGAGGTCAAGATCGGTGACCGGGGCCACGGCGTCATTGACGCTGACGTTCACCTCTTTGAGCTCGGCCAACTTGCCGTCGGTGAACTGAACGCGGTCGGCAAATCGGTGCGCCGGGCGGCACTCATCGGCCCGCTCGCGGCAGAAATTCACATAGCCGATTGGCGGCAAGGTCTCGCCGAAGGATTGCAGGAACGTCACCTTCTGCGGCTCGAGCTGAGACTTGAGCGAGATCGCATGATTATTGGTGGCGTCTGCCGGCAACGACGAGATAAACATCAAAAAAGCCGACCCAAGAACGAACTGTTTCATTGTACCCCCCTGTTGTTGAGGAGCACTCTCTCAGAAAGACTTTGAGATCCCGATAAAGAAAGCTGGCGTTTTGAAGTAGTATTGGTAGCGGTTTTTTAGTGAGACCTACTCAAACCTGAATGTTCTTGGTTTCCATAAAATTTTAGATAGTTTGGAACAAAGCATGTCCAGGCCCGGATTTGCGCGATTTTTCGCGCACCTGCGGCGGGCGACGGCGCTCCATTCGAAAGAATTGGGAAAGGTTAGTCTTGCGTTAGTCTAGCCGAAGGTCCAGGCCAGGCTGTCCGGATCCTGGAGTTCGGCGAACTGAATCGCGAAGCCTTCGTCGTGATAGCGGACCACGCTGCCGCGCAGCGCCCCAGAATGACAACGGTGCCGAGAGGGGGCTTTACCCGGGTCGCCACGGACGCGCCGCTCAAGGAAACGTCCAGCACCCGGCAGTCATGGACGTCGCTATTGGGCAGGATCAGCTTCTGGGCGGCAATGCGCGGCTCGAAGCGCTCATGCTGCCGCTCTTCGCCTTCGAGGTAGTCGCGATTGGTGTACCAGGTGAGCAGATTTGCGATGCGCTCGCGCTTTTGCGTGCTCGCCTTGATTTCGACGGCGAAGCCGCCCTCGATGGTTCGGGCGACGGTGCCCTCGAGACGGCCGAGATTGTCGAGATAGGCGACAACGCGCTCGCCGGGCCGGGAGAGGCGGAAGCACGCAGCGCCATGCCGCCCGG
>NZ_LPWD01000365.1 GCF_001723295.1 Methyloceanibacter marginalis | reverse complement strand
CGGCCCATGGCCGCGTGCTCGAGCCTCTTGCCACCATGGGCCTGCAAGTGGAGGGCGAGCGGAATACGCTGCCGCTCACCGTGCAGGGCACCCAAGACTTGGTTCCGATTGTCTACGATCTTGCCGTTCCGTCGGCGCAGGTGAAGTCGTCGATCCTTCTCGCCGGCCTGCATGCGCCAGGGCGGACCACGGTGGTCGAACCGCTGCCGACGCGCGACCATACCGAGCGGATGCTCGAGTTTTTCGGCGCCGAGTTGAAGATCGAGGACCGGGCCGATGGAGCGCGTGCGGTCACCGTGTGCGGCGACGCGGAACTCACTGGCGCGGACCTGGCCGTGCCGGGCGATCCGAGCTCAGCCGCTTTTCTGGTGGCCGCCGCCCTTATCTGTCCGGGCTCCGAGGTTTGATCGAGAACGTGCTGATGAACCCTACCCGCACCGGTTTCCTCGAGACCTTGCGCGAGATGGGCGCCGATCTCGAAGTGCTCGACCTGCGCGAGACCGGCGGCGAGTTGGCTGGCGATCTTCGCGTGAAGGCGAGCGCCCTGAAGGGTGTGCGCGTCCCGCGGGAGCGGGCGCCGTCCATGATCGACGAATACCCCGTGCTCGCCGTGGTCGCTGCGTTTGCCGAAGGAGAGACGCATATGGCAGGTCTCGCCGAGCTGAAGGTCAAGGAGAGCGACCGCTTGGCCGCTACCGCCGCCGGACTGACGCCTGCGGCGTGAGGTTCGCATCGAAACAGACGATCTAATTGTTCGTGGCGCGGGGAACGTCAAAGGTGGCGGGCGGGTCGAGACGCATATGGACCATCGTCTCGCCATGGCCTTCCTCACGCTGGGGCTCGGCGCGCAAGAGCCGGTCACGGTCGACGACGTCGCATGATCGCCACGAGCTTCCCCGGCTTCGTATCCCTGATGAGCGGGCTTGGAGCGAAGTTCGCATGATCATCGCCATCGACGCCCGGCGCTCCGCAAGGGCACGGTCGCAAAGCACATCGCGATCCATTACGGCTTGCGACATCTGGATACGGGGGCACTTTATCGCGCCGTGGCCCGGGATACCCTGGCTCAGGGCGGCGATCTTACGGACGCCGCGGCGGCCGCTCGGGCCGCGTCCCGGCTGGATGTGGCGACCCTGGCCGACCCCGCGTTGCGCACGGCGGCGGTCGGCGAAGCCGCCTCCCAGGTGGCTCGCCATCCCGAGGTACGGGCCGTGCTTCTGGACTACCAGCGGACTTTTGCTCAGGCGGGCCCCGGTGCCGTGATCGACGGCCGGGACATCGGCACCGTCATTTGGCCCAATGCGGACGTGAAGCTGTTCGTCACCGCAAGCCCCGAAGTCCGCGCCCGGCGCCGCTTTTTGGAGCTCACCCAAGGCGGAATTGCAATCACCGAGACGGAGGTCCTGGCCGACATCCAGGCCAGGGACGAGCGGGACCGGACAAGGGGCGCCTCTCCTTTGCGCCGGGCCGAAGACGCGGTCTTGCTCGACACCACGAATTTGGATATAGACGCCGCGTTCAGGACAGCTCTCGATTTGATCGAGGCTGCGATGGGCGATGCGGGGCGGGCCGGTTGAGGCCGTGCCCATTTGGCATTGGCACATCACCTTTTAAAATGACTTCCGCGGGCAAGCGAGCGGACCGGGCTGCCAGGAATGGCCGCCTATCGGGGTTTCGCCAGCTTTCGCCGCATTGGATCAACATCAAGCCTCGGGTTCAGCGCAAGGCAGAAGACCAAGTTGAACGTCGAGTAGGAGTTAGATGACCGAACCGCAGACCAGCATTAGCCAACCGAGCCGCGACGAGTTCGCAGCCCTCCTTGAGGAATCTCTCGCCGGCGCAGCGCTTCAGGAAGGCAGTGTGGTCAAGGGCACAGTCGCCAGCATCGAAAAGGATGTGGCGGTTATAGACGTCGGCCTGAAGACCGAAGGCCGCATTCCCCTGAAAGAATTCAGCCTCCCGGGCCGCCCCTCCGAACTTTCCGTCGGCGATGAGGTCGACGTCTATCTCGAGCGCGTCGAGAACTCCGCCGGCGAAGCCGTGCTGTCGCGTGAAAAAGCGCGCCGCGAAGAGAGTTGGGTCCGGCTCGAAGAGAAATACAAAGCCAACGAGAAGGTCGAGGGCGTGATCTTCAACCGCGTGAAGGGCGGCTTCACGGTCGATCTCGATGGCGCGGTGGCGTTTCTTCCCGGCAGCCAGGTCGACATCCGGCCGATCCGCGACGTGGGTCCGCTTATGAATACGCCGCAGCCCTTCCAGATTCTCAAGATGGATCGCCGGCGCGGCAATATCGTCGTCTCGCGCCGCTCGGTGCTCGAGGAGACCCGGGCCGAGAAGCGCAGTGAGATCGTCGCCCGCCTCGAAGAGGGCCAGGTGATCGACGGCGTGGTCAAGAACATCACCGACTACGGC
>NZ_LPWD01000364.1 GCF_001723295.1 Methyloceanibacter marginalis | reverse complement strand
CGAACACGCGCACCTCGCCCGCGCTCGGCTCGATCAGCCCCAGGAGCATGGCAATGGTCGTGGTCTTGCCGGCGCCGTTGCCGCCGAGCAGCGCCACCGTCGTCCCTGCCTCGATGGTAAAACTGATGTGATCGACCGCCGTGACGGCGCCGTAGCGCTTGACGAGGCCGCGCACGACGACGGGCGCTTGCGCGAAATCGCTGCCGCCAGCGCCGTCTTTAGAAAAATTTCGAGCCGCCTCAACCATTTCCTTGCGCTGCGCGCCTGCTTTGTCCGAATTATGGCTCACCGCCAACGTGCTAGGGTTCACCTATGGCCGTACTCGACAATAGTCAAACCGCCCCGGAGGCATCCGTGCCGGAATGGTTGCGTGCCGGCGACAGCCGCTTGCGCCTCCAGACCATCGTGCGCTTGCGCTGGCTTGCGGTGCTCGGCCAGAGCCTTACGGTCGTCGGCGCCTATTGGGTGCTGGGCATGGACTTGCCGATTGGCGGGTGTTTCGCGGTCATCGCGCTGTCCGCCTGGCTCAACGTGGCTTTGCGCATTCGTTTCCCCGCGAGCCAGCGGCTGCGCAGCAATTCCGCCTTCATCCTGCTGGGCTACGACATTATCCAGCTTGCGGCGCTGCTCTACCTCACCGGCGGACTGGAGAACCCGTTTGCGTTTCTCATGATCGCGCCGGTCACCGTGTCGGCCTCCACGCTGCCCTTGCGGATTACGGTGGCGCTCGGCCTGCTCGCCATCGGGGCGGCGAGCGTGCTCACCACCTTCCATTACCCGCTTCCCTGGTTTCACGATTCTCAGCTCAACCTGCCGATGCCCTACGTGCTCGGCGTGTGGGCCGCCGTGGTCTCCGGCATCCTCTTTATCGGCTTTTACTCTTGGCGGACGGCGGAAGAAGGACGGCGCATGGCCGAGGCTCTGGCCGCCGCCGAAATGGTGCTGGCGCGCGAGCAGAAGCTTTCCGCGCTCGATGGGATGGCCGCGGCCGCGGCGCACGGCCTGGGCACACCGCTCGCCACCATCGCCGTCGTCACCAAGGAGCTCTTGCGCGACGCCGACAAGGCGGACCGTCATTACGAGGACCTGCTTCTGTTGCGCGCGCAGGCCGAACGCTGCCGCGAGATCCTGAAGGAGCTTGCGGGGCGCGGCGAGGAACTCGACATCATTGTCTCGCGCATGCCCGTCAGCCATCTGATCGAGGAGGTTGTCGAGCCGCACCGTCTGCTCGGTGTTCCCATCGAGGTGGAGATCGGGCCGCGTGACGGGCTGGAGCCGGGCAGCGCCGCCGCC
>NZ_LPWD01000363.1 GCF_001723295.1 Methyloceanibacter marginalis | reverse complement strand
CCGCCGGAGCGCGACATCCCCGACGGCGCGTCCTTCGCGGAGTTCCGCACCGTGACCCTGCAGAGCACCTGCTTGGCCGGCCTCGCCGGCCTGCCGCAAATCTCGATCCCCATAGACGGAACATCGGGCCTCCCCGCAGGGCTCTCCTTCGTCGGCTGGGAAGGCGGCGACGAAGCTTTGCTTGATCTGGCGGTGAAGCTGGGCTCTCTCGCCTGACTGTTCAAACCATGGAGACCGTTTGTGACCGCTTTGCCGTATCTCTATCTGACTTTCGCGATCGCCTTCGAGGTGATTGGGACCTCGGCTCTGAAAGCCTCCGATTCCTTCACCCGGCTCCTGCCGAGCTTGGTGTGCGTGTTTGCCTACGCCGTATCCTTCCTGCTTCTCGCGCTCAGCCTGCGCACGATTCCCGTCGGCATCGCCTACGCCCTGTGGGCCGGCCTGGGCATTGTGCTCATTGCCGCGATCGGCTGGCTTTGGTTCAAGGAACCGCTGGACCTGCCGGCGTTCATTGGACTGTCCCTGATCGTGGGCGGAGTCGTCGTGGTGAACGTGTTTTCGCGCGTCCTGCCACACTAGAGCCGAACCATCCGTTCACGCGAAAGAGTAGGGGCGGAGGCGCACACGCCTTCCAACTTTACGGTAGCTATTCGCCGACGATCCCTGGCGAAATCTCGCGGTAGCCTTCATTGGGAACGACATCGAGGCTCACCAGCGCGAGTCCGACCGTGATGACATTGGCGAGCAGAATGAGTCCCGCTGCCCACCGGCCGATCCGCAGCCCGTAGCCGTAGCGAAACACGGCGAGCTCGATGGCGAGATTGAAGGCGACCGCTATCGCGAACGTGGCGATCCACCCCGCCAGGCTGAAAGCATCCCAGTCGATCTTGGTGGCGATACCAGAGCCTTGAAGCGACGCCTCGAGCAGAATGCCGAGAAACGGCAGGAGGAACAGGCCGACGGCGGCAGAGACGGCGTTGGCGGCGAGCGTCGCCCAGACGGTTTTCCAAAATGGCAGCCGGAACGCGGCCCAGACGAAGAGGGCCTCAATGACGAGCGAAGCGCCGATGATCCACCACGCGAGCAGCCGCTCGGTGAGGAGGGCGGCGGGCCAGACCACGTTGGCTTCGGCGGCCGCAGGCAGGGCCACGACAGCGATAAGTAAGAGGATGAACCGCGACCACATGGCCCTGAAACCCTAATTTCCGGCGCAATCTGTTGTCAGGACACGGCCCGGCGGGCAAGGGAAATGAGCGGTCTCGCTTGACTTCAGGACCCCGCTCGCCGACATTCCGGCGGAATTCAAGGCAGCTCCGCAACAAGAGCCGCCGCCCTGGACATTTTGGGAGCACCAAAGGGAGCCAGGGGGGTCAACACCCGTCAGCGCGATGCGCCCACGGGTGCGTTTTTGCTTTGCTTGTCCTCACGTCGAGGAGGAAGAAACGATGGTTGGAACCCGCATCCTGCGCCACACCGGCATCCTTGCCGCCCTGGCGCTCGTCTGCCTGCCTTTGGCGACCACGGCCCAGCAGCGGCGCGTGCCCGTGATCGCAGGCCAGAACCCCGGCTACGACGCTTGCGGGACGGTCGGCGTGGTGCGCGGGCTCGATCCGCAAGGCGGCGACGGCTTCCTCGCCGTGCGCGCCGGCCCGTCATCCGACTACGCCATGCTCGACAAGGTCTATAACGGCTATTTACTGAGCATCTGCGACCAGAGCGGCAAGAACGGCGCCTGGCTCGGCGTCGTCTATTCCCACAAGAGCATGGATTGCGGCGTTGGCACGCCTTGGCCGCAGGCTGCTGCGTACAAGGGCCCGTGCAGCTCGGGCTGGGTTTATCGCAAATTCGTGGCGGACTACGCCGGCTGATGTTCGAGACCCTTTCAGACCGCCTTTCCGGCATCCTCGACAAGCTCACGCGCCGCGGCGCGTTGAGCGAGGAGGACGTCGGCGAAGCCATGCGCGAGGTGCGCCGCGCGCTGATCGAGGCGGATGTCGCGCTCGACGTGGTGCGCTCCTTCACGGACCGGGTGAAGCAGAAGGCGGTCGGCCAGGAGGTCGTGCGCTCGGTCACCCCGGGCCAGATGGTCATCAAGATCGTCAACGACGAATTGGTGCGCATGCTGGGCTCCGACGCCCAAGGCATCGATCTCGCCGCAACCCCGCCTGTCACCATGATGCTGGTCGGCCTGCAAGGCTCCGGTAAGACCACTACCACGGCAAAGCTCGCTTATCGGCTGACCAACCGCGACAAGCAGAAGGTCCTGATGGCCTCGCTCGACACGCGGCGCCCAGCCGCGCAGGAGCAGCTCCGCGTTCTTGGCGAGCAGACCAATGTCGCCACGCTGCCCATCGTCGAAGGCCAAACGCCGACCCAAATCACCGAGCGCGCCATCAAGGCCGCGAAGCTCGGCGGCTACGACGTGCTGCTGCTCGACACCGCCGGCCGCACCCATATCGACGAAGAATTGATGGCCGAGACGGCCGCCATCGAGAAAATCGCGCAACCGCATGAGACGCTGCTGGTCGCCGATGCGCTCACCGGCCAGGACGCCGTCAACCTCGCCAAGAATTTCGGCGCGCGCGTCGCGCTCACCGGCATCGTGCTAACCCGCGTCGACGGCGATGCGCGCGGCGGCGCGGCGCTGTCCA
>NZ_LPWD01000362.1 GCF_001723295.1 Methyloceanibacter marginalis | reverse complement strand
CCGGTTCCGTGGCCGATGCGCTCGCCGCGTCCGCGGCAAGGTCCGCCGCCGAGACGGCCGTGGACAGGATCGGCCGCACCACGCTGACATCGCCCACTTGGCTCTGCTGGAGCGCCTCCGCCTCGCCGTCCGCGCCCTCTTCCATCTCGGCCGCGTTCGAGGACTCCGGCTCCGCAGCCCCGGTCACGGACTTTGCAGGCGGCGCAAACCGGTTCGCCACCTTGGCCTGCTCATCCTCGTTGCCGGCGAGCGGGATATCCCGCTCTTCTTTGGCCAGGTTCAGATCCTTGCGCAATTCCTTGTCCACGAAATGCGCAAGCTTCAGGGAGCCGCGCATGGTGAAGTGAATGCCGTCATCGGCGCGCAAGCGCTTCGTATTGCCGGTCATGTCCGGGCCGTAGGCGCTGTAGCGGCCCTGGTCGTCGACGAAGCCTTCCCAGGTGTCGATAAATTTGGCGCCGTTGACGAAGGCCTTCTCGCGAAACACGTCGTTCAACTTCTCCGCATCCTCGGTCTGGCCGGGAGCCCGCATCACCGGCAAGCCGACCCAGTAAGTGGCAAGATTGGCTGCACGCAGCTTCTTGATGAATGTCTCCACCCGCGCGCCATAGGCTCGCGCCATTCCTCGGTGCCGACCTTCAGCAGCTTTCCGTCTTTCCTGATGGGCTGACCTTCACCCACGCCGAACATGACCACGGCGATGTGGTAGTCGCCGTCCTTCAAGATCTGGCCGATCTCGGCGTTCCAGTCGTATTTGTCGATGTTGACGAAGCCGGTCCACTTCTTGGACTGCTGAATGAAGTCCAAGGTCGGATCGTCCTCGAAGGCGCGAAACATCCCCTCCCACAGCCCCTCGGCCATGGAGTCGCCGATAACGACGACGCGGTAGCGATCCCCGTTCGGGAAGGGGTTGATGTAGCTGCGGTGCGCCGGCGTATCCTGCGCCGCCGAGGGCTGGGGCGCCAAAGCAAGCATCGCCGCCGGGACCAGCGCGGCGGCAACGGCCACGGCCCGGACGAGGCGGCAGGTGCGGTACGAGACGTCGAGAACGGACGCGATACGAGGCATGGTCACCCTATAGCATCAAT
>NZ_LPWD01000361.1 GCF_001723295.1 Methyloceanibacter marginalis | reverse complement strand
AGATCGGCATCGGCGCGCACGCCCGTGCCGTTCCAGCTGATCTCCGTGTCGAGCCAGGTCTTCTTGACGTCGGCATTGAGGGACCAGCCGTTGCCCATGGAGATGTCGAGACCGGCCTGCAGCGTGAAGCCGACCGCGTCGTCGATGTCGACGCTTGTGGCGCCGAGCCGGTTCTGGCCCACGCCCTCATCGAAGAAGGCGATATATTGAAGCCCTGCGCCTATATAGGGCTTGAACTTGCCGTCCGTATTGAAGTGGTACTGGGCGGTGAGCGCCGGCGGGAAAATCCAGGTCGAGGCGATCTCGCCGAGGCCGGCGATGGTCCCCGTGCCGTTCATCTCATGCTTGGCGAAGCAGCAGAACAGCTCGACCGCCAAGTTGTCGTTGAAGAAATAGGTCAGGGTGGTCGCCGGGATCACCTCGTCGCTGACCGCGGCGTTGGCGCCCGGAATGCGCGCTCCGCCGGAAAACACCGCGGCATCGGTGTCGGGCAAGACGCCCGTGATCAGGCCCCGGATCATAAAGTTGCCGTGCTCGTCGCCCGCCATGGCCGCCTTGGACGCGCCGCCAACAAGCGCCGCCAAGGCCAAGAGCGCGAGTGCGGCAGTCGCAAATCTGTTCATGTGAAATCCCCCAGTCGCCGCGGAAGTGCGAAGACGCCGCGCGCGTGTTCTTTCTCATTGTTGAAACGGGGCTCGCGGGCGCACCAGCACCCATCGCTTGCCTGGGCTGACCGAGGTCAGCCTCCCGCGTATCGCCATCTGACTGTTGCGGCAGCGACACGGTTTTTCTTGATCTGGATCAATTCGTTGCGGGCGCCGGTGGCGGCGCGGTCACGGTGTCGCGGGCGAGACCGGCTTGATCGATATCAAGGCGCGGCGGCGCTTGAAGCTCGACAGCTTGTGTCTTGATGGCATGCGCTTTCCGTCACGTGGGGACGACCCTTGGAGACCACATCCAGCTTGAAGAGACCGGAGGCTGTCCGGCTGTCTGACGGCGCCTCTTCCGAGATCGCGATGCCCCACGGGCTACCCCCGGCGCTCGCCACCCAAGGCGCGATGGTGCGGACCCGGCGGGGCCAATCCCTGCCCCTCAGCCTGGACGGCGAAGAGACCGTGTTCGTGGTCCGCACGGGCGCTCTCATGCTGCGCATCACCCTGCCCCACGATCTCCGCC
>NZ_LPWD01000360.1 GCF_001723295.1 Methyloceanibacter marginalis | reverse complement strand
ATCGAGCGAGCTGGTCGGCTCGTCGAGCAGCAGGATCGGCGCATTCTTGTAGATGGCGCGGGCGATGGCGATGCGTTGCCGCTCGCCCCCGGAGAGCAAGCCGCCAGCCTCGCCGACACGCGTGTCGTAGCCTTTCGGCAAACTCATAATAAGTCGTGTGCCGCCGCCGCCTTGGCCGCCGCGACGACCTCCTCCTCGACCAGGGGCTTGGCGCCATAGGCGATATTGGCGCGGATGGTATCGTCGAACAGCACCGGGTCTTGGGTTACGAGCCCAAGAGCGTCGCGCAAGGAACCGATGGTGACGTTCTTGATGTCCTGGTTGTCGATCAGAACCTGGCCCTTCTCCGGATCGAAGAAACGCAACGCCAGATTGACCAGCGTGCTCTTGCCGGAGCCCGAAGGGCCCACCAGCGCCACGGTCTTGCCCGGCGGCACCGTCAGGCTCACGCCTTTCAGCACCAAGGTGTCCGGATTGTAGGCGAAGGTCACGTCGCGGAATTCGATCTCGCCCTTCGTGAGCGCGAGCGGCTTGGCGTCCTCAGCCTCGACCAGATTTGTCTCGCGGTCGACGATGCCGAACACGCGGCTTGCCGCCGCCACGCCTTCTTGCAGTTGCGTCTGCAACGTGGCGACGCTCTTCAGGGGACTGTAGATAAGCAGGGCCGCCGTCATGAACCCACTGAAGTGGCCGAGCGTGAGGTCGCCCCGCACACCCTGGGTGCCGGCGAAATAGATGGCTAGCGCGAAGCCGAGGCCGACCAAAAGCTCCATGGCCGGGCTCGATGCGGCCCGCGCCCGCGTGCCGCGCATGGTGAATTCGAGCGCGCGATTGGTGGCTTGTGCCGCGCGCTCCCGCTCCTGCCCTTCTTGCCGGTAGGCCCGCACCACGCGCATGCCGCGCAAGGTCTGCGTCACCAGCGCGGAGAGGTCTCCCGTCTCCTGCAGGGATTTGGTCGTGGATTTGCGCATCTTGCGCCGCTGCCGGGACAGCATGAACCAAGCGAACGGCATGAAGATGAGGACCAGCACCGAGAAGCGCGGATCCATGTAGATCATCGAGCCCACGAGGATGATGACCTTCAAGAGGTTCTCGCCCAGCGTGACGATGGTGCGGCTCGCCGTGGCACGGATCAGATTGGCGTCGTTGAGGAAGCCTGAGAGAATGCGGCCCGAATGCACCGTCTGGATCCAGCCGAGATCGGCCTTGGCCAGCTTGTCGAACATCTGCAGCCGGAGATCCGCGATGAAGCGATGGCCGAGATAAGCCACGGTGACATTGGCTACATATTCGGAGATCGCCTTGAGCACCGTCACGATGACGATGGCCCCGGTGATCCAGTAGACCATGTCCGCGTTCTTGGCGACGAACACGTCGTCGGCGGTGCGCTGAATCAGAAAGGGAATGGCGCCCGTGGTGGCCGCGGTGACCAGCATGGCAATACTGGCGCAAACCAGCAGATACACATGGGGGCGCAGATGCTCCCGCCAGATGCGTTGGACGATCTCCTTCGTCGTATAACGGCGTGACCCAAGCTCATCGGCGCCCCGGGAGATCACGCGCGCATCTATGAACACATTATCTTTCAAAGACTTCCCCGATTCAGCAGCGGCCGCCGGCGCGGCCGTCCCTTATCGATCCCCTTCTAGCACGGGCTCCCCGTCTCCTTTAAGGCGAAAAGCTCGAGGCCGCGCGCCTAGCCGGTGCTCCCGTCCGCGCCGTGCTCGGGATCGAGGAGCCGGTGCAGATGGACGATGAAATAACGCATATGAGCATCGTCCACGGTGCGCTGCGCGGCATCCTTCCAGGCATCGTAAGCCTGGGCATAATTGGGGTAGATGCCGACGATATCGAGCTTCTTGAGATCGCTGAACTCGACCTTGTCGAGTTCCATCAGTTCGCCCCCAAACACGAGATGAAGTAGTTGCTTGCCGCCTGCTGTCTTCGATTTGTCCTTTGACGCCATGCGTCCGCCCCCTCTGTTCTTTGAACGCTGGGCACCTTGGCGAAATGCGCCCTAAAGGTCTATGCGGCTTGTGCGCTCGATGAGAAGGGGATGAAGCGGCTTGCCGCTCGCGACCAGGCTCGTAAATTTGGGGCTCTCGCGATTGTAAGCATGCGGGTTGCCGCGGTGGTCGGTGGTGATGCCGCCGGCCTCGTCCATGATCACGGCCGCGGCGGCCAGGTCCCACTCGGCTTTGGCTGTCAGCGAGATTGTGGCGTCGCCCCGGCCGCAGGCCACCAGTGCCAGACGATAGGCGACGGAATTCACCCACTCCGCCGTCACGTCGGGCCAGGGCTCCTGCCAGATCTTTTTCCGGAACAGCCCGCCGCTGGCGATCATCTTCGCGCCTTCGAGGGAAGCCTTATCGCTGGCGTGGATCGGTTCATCGTTGAGGAAGGCGCCATGCCCGCGCATGGCGTGGAAAAACTCGTCCTTCGCCGGGTTGTAGACCACGCCCAACACCGGCACGCCGTCCTCGACCAGCGCCGCCGACACGGTCCATTCGGGAATGTGACGCAGATAGGCGTTGGTGCCGTCGATGGGATCGATCATCCACACCCGCGAATATTTGAGGCGCGAGCGATCGTCCGGGCTTTCCTCCGACAGCCAGCCGTAATCCTTGCGGCGCGTCGTGAGATCGAGCTTCATCGCCGCGTCAACGGCGAGGTCGGCGTCGCTCACCTCCGAGCCGTCCGGTTTCTTGAAGACTTGGACGTCCTGCTTGAAATAGCTGTTGGCCAGTGCGCCGGCATCGCGCACCGCGCTCTTCAGAAGTTCGTAATCT
Source organism: Methyloceanibacter marginalis (assembly GCF_001723295.1). GTDB lineage: Bacteria > Pseudomonadota > Alphaproteobacteria > Rhizobiales > Methyloligellaceae > Methyloceanibacter > Methyloceanibacter marginalis. The sequence goes on along the minus strand of NZ_LPWD01000360.1, from coordinate 1,556 downwards.
TCTTCCAGCGAAGGCAGGATCTCAGGCTTCTTTGTCGGTGTAATTGCGGTCATAAGTCGGAAGGAACACTCTCTAAACCATGGTTGAAGCTACCGGTCGTTAATTACGTCCATTAAGCGTCCGGGAAAGCTTCCGTGGCACCATCGTCTCAATCAAGGCCGCCTCAAGGCAGCCAATAAGGAAGCTAACAGCAAGGCGTCACCGGGTCTCGAGAGCGAATGCTCCGAGGCCCTCTTGCTATCCGGACCCTGGGGCACGGCATCTTGGCCTGCGGCTCTCTTGCACGTCTCGGACCAGTTCTCCAAGACCGTGAAATCGGCCTTCTAGCCGCTAGATGCAAGCGCCATATCGGCCATGACTGCGACAAAAATAAGCAATCCGAAATCGCGGTTGGAGCGGAAGCGCGCCAGGCAGTTATCGGCATCGTCGATATCGAGCGTGGCGACTTGCCAGGCCAGTTGAACGCCGGCGAGCCCCATGCCGAGGACGAAGACGGTGCCCGCACCCGAAAGCCAGCCCGCCACCAGCATCGCGCTCCATGCAAAGCCGTAAAAGGCGCTGAGCCAGGCTTTGGTGGCGCCGCCAAATCGGAGTGCCGTCGATTTCATGCCGATCAGGGCGTCGTCCTCGCGGTCCTGATGCGCGTAGATCGTGTCGTAGCCGATGGTCCAGGCGATGGCCCCCGCGTAGAGCAGCACCGGGGCCGCGTCGAGCCGGCCGAGCACTGCCGCCCATCCCATCAGCGCGCCCCAATTGAAGGCAAGCCCCAGCACGGCCTGAGGCCAATGGCTGATGCGCTTCATGAAAGGATAGAGCGCCACGATGGGGATCACGCAGAGCCCGAGCAGAACGGAAAAGCTGTTGAGGCTCAGCAGTACGGCGAGCCCGACGAGGCAAAGCGCCAGCATAAACAGAACCGCCGCCGTCACGCTCACCTGTCCGCTTGGCAGAGGCCGCGATCGGGTGCGCGCCACTTGAGCGTCGATCTCGCGGTCGACGATATCGTTGTAGGTGCAGCCCGCGGCGCGCATGGCGACAGCGCCCACGGCAAACAGGAACAGCAGCCAAGGGTCCGGGTAGAGGGCCCCGACGCTGCGCCCCGCCAGCGCCACCGACCAAAAGCAGGGCAGCGCCAGCAGAAAGAACCCGATAGGCCGGTCCGCGCGTGCCAGGCGCAAGTAAGGCAGCAGCCAGGCGGGCGCATAGCGGTCCACCCAGTTGGCGGTGCTCGCATCGGCGACGTTGCCGGCTTTGCCATTACCCGCTTTGCCCTCATCCGCTTTGCCTTGGGATACCGGACGTGGCATGTGTCGTGTCGCTCGCCTCTGCTCGCTTCGCCGGGTGTTGTTCATGCCGTCTAAACTTCCACGGCTCTTCGTCAAGTCTCCGCTGCGCACCGGCGCCGAGATCGTCCTCCCGCCCGACCAGGCGCATTATCTGGCCAACGTGCTCCGTCTGAAGCCGCAGGAGCAAGTCCTGGTTTTCAACGGCGTGGACGCGAATGGCGCGCGCGCGCCGCCGCCGCGGCAAGAAGAAGGTGACGCTCGCCGCTGAAC
>NZ_LPWD01000359.1 GCF_001723295.1 Methyloceanibacter marginalis | reverse complement strand
TCAGCCTCCGCCGCCTCCCAAAGCAACGCGTCGACGTCGTCTGCCGCGTCGCGGGCCTGGCCATCGAGCGCACGCTCGAAGGCGGAGACGACGCGGTTATATCGGCCGCTCTTCTCGACCAGGCGTCCAAGCACATCGAGCGGCGCGGGGTGGTCGTCCACCCGGAGGTCGACGACGTCGTCACGCCACGGCCGGCCGCTGCGGGTCGCCCGGACGACCCTCACCACCGCTGAGCGCTGCCCGCGCATATCGCCGCCGGCTTCCTCCGCCGCCCGCAGCGCCGCCATAAGGCGAAGCGCAAGAGAGTCGCCACTACGCTCGAAGGCGTCCACCATGGCGCCCCACACCGCCTCGGTGCGCATCATGTTCGCCACCGCGACACAGCTCTCGCCCACCTCGTGTCCTGCTTCGCCAATGCAGGCGTCACCGGTGTACGCCGAGATCTTGCCGCTGCCGTCGATCATCGCCACCTGCCGGCGCTCCGGGTGCGGATCGATGCTCCTGATTGCGGTGAGCGCCTCGGAGGCAGTGAGTCCCGCCCACAGAACATCGAGGCCGAGTGTGCCGTAGGCGGGCTCACCCATCGACTGCGTCGCGATCACCCCGACGCCTGCCATCGCCCACGGGACGCTGTGACCAACAGCGAAGGCTTGTGATTGGCTTGCGATTCCCATCTCGCCGGTGCGGGCGTCGCGCCCCAATATCGAGTAGGTCATGATCCTCCGCCTCTTTCTTCTGCCCCACTAAGCTGCTTGTCTCCGGGAAAGTCGCCGCCAGCAGCGGCCGTTACTGCGTTTTGTCGGCCTTCGGATTGGCGGCGCAGGCTCCCTTGTCGGTCCGCCAACCGCACTTCTCGTCGGCCAAGCAAGACGACACGTCTTGATGCGCCTCGCAGGCGCCTCCCGTCGCCTCGGCGCCACTCTCCGATGTCTGCTGCTCGGTGCACCCAAATAGAAGCGGCGCAAAGAGCGCCGCAATCACGATCGGCCTCATTTTCCTCCTCCTCTGTCTTTCTTCCGGTTCGCCTCCGCGCCCCAGTCTAGCTCCGGGGGCGACGTCGTTGCCTTCGGATCCACCACAGTCTAATGACGCCTTCGATGTGGGAAGCCATAAGTGGATGGGAAG
>NZ_LPWD01000358.1 GCF_001723295.1 Methyloceanibacter marginalis | reverse complement strand
CGCCGTTGGCCTTCGGCAGCGACGCCTCGGCGTCGAGCGCGGTGATCCGCTCCCCCGGCGTGCCATCTTCGGACGGCGGCAGGATGACCGTCCCGTTGCGGACGATGAGCTTGTCGAGACTGAGATCACGAAGCCCGCCTCGGCGGGACGCCTCTTCCGACCGCGCCCGGCGCAGGCGCCTCACCCTCCGGCAGCGGCAGCGTGATGACCGGGTCGATGAGCTCCATTTCGGTCAGTTGCACCTTGCCGCTCAACAGGCCGCTTGCGAGCAAGCCGAACTTCAAGGTGCGCGCGGTGATGAACTCGGCGGAGCCACCGGCCGCGGGTTCGGCAATGCCGACATCTCTCGCCACAAGATCGAGAGACGGGAACAAGGCGATGCGCATCGGGCCATCCACGCGCACGCGATAGCCCGTGGCACTCTCCACCTGCGCAAGCACCCTTTTCTGCAGATCGTCGGTGGCGATGAAGTAGGGAGCGACGACTACGAGCCCAACGCCGATGATGACGAAGGCCAAGACAACAAATAGAATCCGTCGCACGCTATTCTCCCGAAATCGGCCAAAACCGGCCTCACCCTACGGGAAACAGGGCGAAGCGGGAACCGCGGAGCGGTGAGAGGCTTCAATGAGATGTCGCAGACGCGGCCCTAATGTGGCGTGGAAACGCCGCGAAACACCAAGGAGACCGGAAAATGCTGTTTGTCTGCTATGTCACCATCGACCCCGAGAGCCGCGACGAGGCCATGGCGCGCCTCAAAGAGGACGGCATCGTGGAGCCAATGGGCGTCAAGCTCATCGGCGCCTGGATCGCGCTCACCCAGCAGGAGACCTGGTGCATCTTCGAGGCGGATAGCGCCGAGGCGATCATGAAGCTCTACGAGCCGTGGACAGACCTCAATGTCCACCAGATCGCGCCGGTGATGGATTTCGTGGATCTCAAGAAATACGTCGACGCGAACGACTAGGCATGCGCCTCACGATTGAGCCGCGCCGTTGGGCCCATGGGCGCGGTCCGGCGCATCCGCGTCCGCAAGCCGCTGTGCGAGGGACGCAGGCCTGGCCTTGTCCTCCCATTTAGGGGTGCTGTCGAAGGCCTCCTGGGCCACCTCGCGGATCGTGCCGTCGACCTGCTCCAGATCGCCGACGACCCGCTTGGCCATCTCCACGTAGTGCTGGTGAATGGCGTACAGCCGCCGCCGCAAATCCTCGTTCACGGAGCGTAGCGCGGAAAGCTCGCTCTGCTGGCCGGCCAAGCGGTTGCGCAACTCGTTGCGCTCCGCCACCAGGCGTTGAACTGCCGCGGCACCGGCAAGAGCGGCGTTTTCGATCGCCTGATCCGAAGCGAGCTCGCCGTTCTCATAGGGCTGCTGGGCCGCGTTTTGCGTGTCTCTGGATGTATCCGTCATAGGCGCAAGTCCTTCCCTCGAAGGGAAGGTAACGAAAAAGAGGCTAACCCGTTCCCTGGCTGGGATAAAATCTACACGCCGCCGGCGCCGGTCAGCGGGAAGCGCTGCTTGATCCTGGCGAACAGCCGGTCGCGCACGTCGCGGTAGGCGTCGAGAATCTGCTCGCGGCTGCCGCTCGCCAGAGTGGGATCGGGCGTCGGCCAATATTCCACGTCGATGGCGTAGCCGTGGGCGAGCTCGAGGGCCTTGTGCTGGGCCTCCGGCGCGAGCGTGACGATGAGATCGAAGCTGAGATCGTGCAGATCGCCGACCGACACCGGCTTATGGCGCGACATGTCGATGCCCATCTCCTCCATCACGGCGATGGCGAACGGGTCCGGCTCGCCAGGGCGCACGCCTGCGGATTCCACATAGATGCGCCTGCCGGCGAGATGCTTGAGGATGGCGGCGGCCATGGGCGAGCGGACGGCGTTGCGGCTGCAGGCGAAGAGGACCGCGCCTGGCAGATCGCCGCCTTGGCCCACGCTCTATCAGCCCTTCCAGTGAAGCGCGCAAAGGAGCGTGAAGAGGCGCCGTGCGGTGGCGATATCGACCGCGACCTTGCCCCTCAGCCGCTCCATCAATAGATGGCTGCCTTCGTCGTGGAGCCCGCGGCGGCCCATGTCGATGGCCTCGATCTTGGAGGCGGGGCTGCGTCTTGATCGCGGCGTAGTAGCTGTCGCAAATCAGAAAGTAGTCCTTCACGATGCGGCGGAACGGCGACAGCGACAGCATGACATGCTGAAGCGGCACGCGGTCCGCATCGGCCACGGAGAACACGAGGCGGTTGTCGGCGAGCGACAGATGCAGCGTGTACGGGCCCTCGCCGTCATGGCCTTCCAGCGTGAAGACGTTCT
>NZ_LPWD01000357.1 GCF_001723295.1 Methyloceanibacter marginalis | reverse complement strand
TCGACGAAGGGGTCCCTGCGCCGGTGATCTCTTCGGCGCTGTTCACGCGCTTCGCCTCGCGGGGCGATGCGGATTTCGCCGACAAGCTCATGTCGGCCATGCGCTTCGAGTTCGGCGGGCATCTCGAGAAGAAGGCGCCATGACCCAGTCAAACGGAGGCTCTTCCGACGCGCTGGTCTTTTTCGGCGCCACCGGCGACCTCGCCTACAAGCAGATCTTCCCCGCGCTGTTCGGCCTCGTACGTGACGAGGACCTGTCCACGCCAATCATCGGCGTGGCGAAGGCGGGCTGGGGGCTGGATCAGCTCAAGAAGCGGGCGGCAGACAGCGTGAAGGCCCATGGCGGCGACATCAACTCCGATGCCTTCAAAAAGCTCCTGAGCCAGCTCCGCTACGTGGACGGCGACTATGCCGACCCAAAAGTCTTCACGGAGTTGCGCAAGCAGTTAGGCGACGCCAAACGTCCCCTGCACTATCTCGCGATACCGCCGGCGCTATTTTCCGAAGTTGCCTCACAGCTCGCCAAGTCGGGCTGCTCGGAGAATGCGCGACTCGTGGTCGAGAAGCCGTTCGGACGCGATCGGAAGTCGGCCGACGACTTGAGCCAGATTCTCGACGAGTATTTTTCCGAGAAGGACATCTTTCGCATCGACCACTATCTCGGCAAGGAGCCGGTGCAGAACATCCTCTATACGCGCTTCGCCAACTCGATCTTCGAACCGCTGTGGAACCGCAATCATGTGCGCAGCATCCAGATCACCATGGCGGAGAATTTCGGCGTACAGGACCGCGGCGCGTTCTACGACGAGGCCGGCGCGATCCGCGACGTGCTGCAGAACCACATGCTTCAGATTCTGGCCTCGCTGACCATGGACCCGCCGACGGGCCAGGAGTACGAGGCCATCCGCGACCGCAAAGCGAGTCTGCTGAAGTCCGTTCGTCCGCTCAGCCTCAACGACGTGGTGCGCGGTCAGTACGAGGGATACGAGCAAGTTCCCGGCGTGCATCCCGGCTCGACGGTGGAAACCTATGCCGCCGCGCGGCTCGCCATCGACAGCTGGCGGTGGGAAGGGGTGCCTATCTATATCCGCACGGGAAAATGCCTCCCGGTCAGCATCGCCGAGGCCGTAGTGCAATTCAAACGGCCGCCGCGCGAGACCTTCGGCGAGATCAACTCGGTCGGCTGCGGTCATATGCGCTTTCGGATCCAACCCGACGTGACCATCGCGCTCGGCACCCGCGTCAAGGTTCCCGGCGACCGCATGATCGGCGACGACGTGGAGCTGATCCTGACCCGGCAGCCGGGTGCCGATAAACCGCCTTATCAGCGGCTCCTCGGCGACGCCATGAACGGCATCAGCGATCTCTTCACCCGCGAGGATATCGTCGATGCTGAATGGCGCATCGTGAACGGCGTGCTGGGCAACGTGACGCCGGTCTATCGCTACAAGCCTGGCTCCTGGGGACCGGACGAGGCCGAACAGCTCGTCGGCGCGGACGGGCGCTGGCTCAATCCTAAACCCGCATAGACATAGAGATGTCCGAGACACACCAGGTCATCTTCCTCTTCGACGTGGACAACACGCTGCTGGACAACGACCGCATGAAGGCCGATCTCGGCGACCATGTGAGCGAGATGTTCGGCGAAGAGGCGCGGGACGAGCTTTGGACGCTCTACGAGGAAGAGCGGGTCAAGCACGGCTATGCCGATTTTCTCGGCACGCTGGAGAAGTTTCGTCTCGCGCATGTGGATGACCCGCGCGTCTTGCGGCTCGCCAACTGGGTGATGGACTATCCGTTCATCGAGCGGCTCTATCCGGATGCGCTTGGCGCCGTTCGACACGTGCGCCAATGGGGTCTGCCGGTAATCCTCACCGACGGCGACGGCGTGTTTCAGCCGCACAAATTGGAACGGGCCGGCCTGTTGGACGCCTTCGGTGGCCACGTGCTGAACTATGTCCACAAAGAAAAGGAGCTCGACGCGGTGCAGCGCGCCTATCCGGCCACGCATTATGTGCTGATCGACGACAAGCTCAGCCTGTTGGATGCGGTGAAGAAGGCCTGGGGCGACCGCGTAACCACCATTTTTCCACGCCAAGGTCACTACGCCAAGGACGCTCGCACCCTGACCAGCTTTCCGCCGGCCGACATGGAGATCGCGCGCATCGCCGACCTGATGGAGCACGATTTCTCGATGCTTCAGCCGGCTTGAGGAGGAGATAGACACGTGAAAGCAACCGAAGCCCTGCACGATCTGGGGCAAAGCCTATGGATCGACGACATCACCCGCGACATGCTCGATAGCGGCACGCTCAAGAAATATATCGACGCGTTTTCGGTGACCGGGCTCACGTCGAACCCGACGATCTTCGACAACGCCGTCTCCAAGAGCGACAGCTACGACCCGGAGATCAAGCGACTGTCCACGGCAGGCTATACCGGCGAGGCGCTGTTCTTCGAGCTGGCCTTGCAGGATTTGTCGCGCGCGGCGGATCTGTTCCTGCCGGTGCACGAGCGTACGGCCACGGTGGACGGCTTCGTCTCGCTCGAGTCTTCACCGCTTCTCGCCTACGACACGGAAGCCACGGTTGCCGAAGCCAAGCGGCTTTACGGACGCGCGCACAAACCCAACCTCTTCATCAAGATTCCAGGTACGAAGGAAGGCCTGCCCGCCATCGAGGAAGCGATCTTCTCAGGCATCACCGTCAACGTGACGCTGCTGTTCTCCTCGCAGCATTGCGTGGCCGCAGCCGACGCCTACATGAAGGGCCTGGAGCGCCGGGTCGCCGCGGGACTCGACCCGGATGTGCGCTCGGTGGCCTCCATCTTCATCAGCCGCTGGGACAAGGCGGTGATGGACAAAGTTCCCGAGGACTTGCGCGACAGACTGGGCATTGCCGTGGCGCATCAGGCCTATCGCGATTACCGGGCCATGCTCTATTCCGACCGCTGGCAGCGGCTGGCTTCCATGGGCGCGCGGCCCCAGCGGCTGCTGTTTGCCAGCACCAGCACCAAGGACCCGAAGGCGCCGGACACACTTTATGTGGGGGCGCTGGCCGCGCCGAACACGGTCAACACCATGCCCGACAAGACGCTGCTCGCTTTCGCCGACCATGGCGAGCTGGAAGGCGTGTTGTCCGCCGACGGTGGGGACTGCGAGGCCGTGCTCGCGGCCTATGAGAAGGCCGGCATCTCGGTCGCCGATCTGGCGGCCCAGTTGCAAAAGGAAGGCGCCGACTCTTTCGTCAAGTCGTGGCAGGACCTGCTGCAATCCATCGAGACCAAGACCAAGGCGCTGAGCTAGGGAGGCCACATGCCCACACTGATCGAGACCCCGGCCTGGCAGGCGCTTGAAGCGCATCACGCCAAGATCAAGGACGCGCATCTGCGCGAGTTGTTCGCCGAGGATAAGAATCGCGCCGCGAAGTTCACGGCGGAGGGCGCGGGGCTTCTGCTGGACTACTCGAAAAACCGCATCACCGAGGAGACGCTTGCGTTTCTGATCGACCTTGCCAAGGAGCGCAAAATTGCCGAGCGGCGCGACGCCATGTTCGCCGGCGAGAAGATCAACGTCTCAGAGAACCGCGCCGTGCTGCATGTCGCCTTGCGCGCGCCGCGTGGCGAGGTGATCGAGACGGACGGCCACGACGTGGTGCCGGACGTGCATGCGGTGCTCGACCGCATGGCGGCTTTCGCCGACAAGGTCCGCAGCGGCGAATGGAAAGGCCATACGGGCAAGCGCATCAAGAACGTCATCAATATCGGTATTGGCGGGTCTTATCTCGGGCCGGAGATGGCGTATCTGGCGCTTCGCCCCTATTCGGACCGCGACATGACGTTCCGCTTCGTCTCCAACGTGGACGGCGCCTGCTTCGACGAGGCGACGCGCGACCTCGACCCGGAAGAGACGCTGTTCGTCATCTCATCCAAGACTTTCACCACACTCGAGACCATGACCACGCCGCGACCGCGCGCGCCTGGGCCGTGGACACGCTCGGGTCCGAAGGACGCGGTGGCCAAGCATTTCGTCGCCGTCTCCACCAACACAGAAGGCGTCGAGAAATTCGGCATCGACACCGCCAATATGTTCGCGTTCTGGGACTGGGTCGGCGGCCGCTATTCCATGGACTCGGCGATCGGCCTTTCGACCATGATCGCCATCGGACCGGACAACTTCCGCGACTTGCTCGCGGGCTTCCATGAGATGGACGAGCATTTCCGGACGGCGCCGCCTGAGAAGAACCTGCCCATGCTCATGGGGCTGCTCACGGTCTGGTACAACAACTTCTTCGGGGCGCAGACACTCGCGGTGCTCCCCTACTCGGAACACATGAAGCGCTTTCCCGCTTATCTCCAGCAGCTGCAGATGGAGAGCAACGGCAAGCATGTGGATCTTGCCGCAGCGCATGTGAACTATCAGACGGGCCCGATCATCTGGGGCGAGCCCGGCACCGACGGGCAGCACTCCTTCTATCAGTTGATCCATCAGGGCACGAAGCTGATCCCGTGCGATCTGATCGGATTCCTTACGCCGTTGCGCCCGCTTGGCCGTCACCACGATCTGTTGATGGCCAACCTGTTTGCGCAGGCCGAGGCGCTCGCCTTCGGCAAGACCGCGGCCGAGCCGCCGAGCTCCCCGCCGGCGCAAACACCGTACCGCGTCACCGAAGGGAACCGGCCGACCAACATGATCCTCGCCGAGAGGCTCGATCCAAAAACTTTGGGACGGCTGGTGGCGCTCTACGAGCACAGCGTGTTCACCCAAGGCGCGGTGTGGGACATCGACTCGTTCGATCAATGGGGGGTGGAGCTCGGCAAGGTGCTCGCCAACCGCATCATTCCGGAGCTCGAGGCCAAGGACCCGCCGAAGCTCACCCACGACTCATCGACCAATGCGCTGATCGAGCGCTACCGTAAGCACAAATTGTCGTAGCGTGATTAGGCGGCAACACGGCCGCGCATGGCCGCGTCCCGGATCGCCTTGATATTTTCGGCATACCGGTCATCGCTGAACACGCCGGAGCCCGAGACGAGCGCATTGGCTCCCGCCTCGACCACGAGCGGCGCGGTCTCCACATGGATGCCGCCATCGACCTCGATATGGATGGGCCGCGATCCGATCATCTTCTTGATGGCGCGGATCTTGTCGAGTTGAGCCGGAATGAAGGTCTGACCACCGAAGCCGGGGTTCACCGTCATCACCAGGACATGGTCGACTTTGTCGATGACATATTCGAGCGCGCTCTCCGGCGTGGACGGCGTGAGACTCACCCCTGCATGTTTGCCGAAACTCCTGATGAGCTGAAGGGAGCGGTCGAGATGCGGCCCCGCTTCGGCATGCACGGTGATCTGGTCGGCGCCTGCTTTCGCGAAGGCCTCGATATACGGATCGCAGGGCGCGATCATCAGATGCACGTCGAAGGGCTTCTCGGTATGAGGCCTCAGCGCTTTCACCACATCCGGACCGATCGTGATGTTCGGCACGAAATGGCCGTCCATGACGTCGATGTGAATCCAGTCGGCGCCTGCTTTGTCCACGGCGCGCACCTCTTCCCCCAATCTGGCAAAATCGGCGGACAGGATC
>NZ_LPWD01000356.1 GCF_001723295.1 Methyloceanibacter marginalis | reverse complement strand
CGCGCCATCGAGGTGCAGCACCGGGCCGGGCAGATCCTGGAGCGGGTGAACGCCTATTTCGGCTATCGGGCGGTCACCGAGATGCGCTTCCTGCAAGCGCCCATCGGCCGGGCGGCGAAGCCCAAGCCAGCACCGAAACCGCCGCTTCCGGGCTATTCCCTGCCGAAATCGGCCGGGATCAAGGACGAGGGGCTGGCCCAGGCGCTGTCCCGGCTCGGCGCCTCCACCAAAGCCCGCCTCACGAGAGGTTGAGGCGCGGGAAATTTCTCGCACTTGCCGGATCGGGGTCGATCAACGATTGTAGGCCCGCGATGCGGCCATTTTGACCGCCAAGACCCAATTTAGCCGGAGTAGTGACCGTGGCGAAATCAGATAAGAAGCCGACCGAACCTTCAACCGACGCCACCGGCGCGAAAAGCCATACCGGGCTGTATGTCATCGGCGCCGTGGTCGTCGCAGCCGTCATCGCCGGCGTCTTCTTCATGAGAGACGGCGCGCCCGCGATCCGAACGCACCGAAGCAAGACCCGGCGGTCGCCGTGCTGATGGAGGAGGGTCCGCTCGAAGATATCGTGATGGGCGATCCGGACGCGCCAAATGTGATCGTCGAATACGCTTCCATGACCTGCCCGCACTGCGCAAATTTCTACACGAACGTCTTTCCGGACGTGAAAGAGAAGTACATCGACACGGGCAAGGCCCGTTTCGTGTTCCGTGAATTCCCGCTCGACGGGCTGGCGATCGCCGCTTCGATGCTGGCGCGCTGCGTCGAAGACGACCGCTTCTATCCGTTGATCGACGGGCTGTTCGAGACGCAAGAGACCTGGGCGCTGCCCGGCGAGGACGGCAAGCAGAAGCTGCTGCTCATCGCCAAGCAGGCCGGCTTTTCGCAGGAGGCGTTCGACAAATGCCTCGCCGACAAGGAGCTGTTCGACAAGATCGTGGCGGTGCGCAAGAAGGCGCATGAGGAATATGGCGTGGACTCCACGCCGAGCTTCTTCGTCAACGGCAAGCGCTTGGAGGGTATCGCGTTCGAGAACTTCGAGAACGCGATCGACGGTCCGGCCGACACGCCGCCGAGCGGCTAGGCACGCGGGCATTTCATGAGACTGAGCCGGGGAGCCGCAATCGTTCTCGTCAGCGCCGCACTCGGCGTCTCGGCCTGCGGGGGCGCGGCGGGGCCTGCCACCGAGGCGGCGATGCCCCTCAAGGATCAGATCCTGGAGCCGGGACCGCTCGGGGAGCGCGAATACGGCAACCCCAACGCGCCGGTGACGATCATCGAATATGTCTCGCTCACCTGCCCGCACTGCCGCAATTACCACGCCAAGGTGTTCCCCCAGGTGAAGCGGCAATATGTCGATACGGGCAAAGTTCGTTACATCATCCGGGAGTTTCCCATCGGCCGGACCGCGGGCACCGCGGCGATCATCACCAGATGCGCGCCGAAGGGCAAACATCTCTATCTGACGGAGGCCTATCTCTCCCGGCAGCGCGAATGGGTCAGCCAGGAAGTCCGCGAGGACGCGATCTATTCGGTCGCCAAATCGAGCGGCATGAGCCGGGCGGAATTTGACAAATGCCTCACGAATCAAGGCATTATCGATGGATTGGCCGAGGTGAAGCAGCGGGGGCGCAAATATGGCGTGATCGGGACGCCGAGCCTCTTTATCAACGGTCAGAAGCTCCAGGGCGAGGTTACATTCGAAGAGGTCAAGGCCCTGATTCAACCACAGGCTTCTTGATCTCCGGCGTTGCGAATCGCGCCAACCCCCGCCAAGTTCCCCGTATAAAGTTCGCGTCGTTTACGCGTCGCCCTTTTCGATTCTAAGGACCGCCAGCCCGTGCAGATCACCAGACTCCGCCTACTCGGATTCAAATCCTTCGTGGAGCCCACCGAGCTCGAGGTCCAACACGGCCTGACCGGCGTCGTGGGGCCGAACGGCTGCGGCAAGTCTAATTTGCTCGAAGCGCTGCGCTGGGCCATGGGCGAGACCTCGTACAAGAGCATGCGCGGCACGGCCATGGACGACGTGATCTTCGCCGGCGCCAAGACCGACCGGCGCGGAACACCGCCGAGGTCACGCTGTTCATCGACAACAGCAAGCGGCTGGCGCCGGCCGAATTCAACGATTCCGATGTCCTCGAAGTGACGCGGCGCATCGAACGCGAGGCGGGCTCGGCCTATCGGGTCAACGGCAAGGATGTGCGCGCCCGTGACATCCGCCTTCTATTCGAAGACGCCGCGACCGGCGCCCGTTCGCCCGCGCTCGTGCAACAGGGCCGCATCGGCGAGATCGTAAACTCGGCGCCGCAGGAGCGCCGCCGGGTGCTCGAAGACGCAGCCGGCATCGCCGGCCTGCACAGCCGCCGGCACGAGGCGGAGCTGCGCCTGAAGGCGACGGAAGCGAACTTGTCGCGCCTCGCCGATCTGATCGGGCAAATCAACTCGCAGCTTCAGGCGATGCGCCGCCAGGCCCGCCAAGCCAAGCGCTACCGCGACGTCTCGAACCAAATTCATGAGATGGAGGCCCTGCAGTATCACCTGCAATGGGCGTCCGCTTGTGCCCAGGTCGAGACAGACGAGGCGGCGTTCCAAGAGGCCCTCGGCGCGGTGGCCCAGGAGACCAAGGCCGAAGGCGAAGCCTTGCGCGAGCAGGCGCAAGCCGCCGAGAAGCTTCAGCCCTTGCGCGACACGGAAGCCCATCGCGCGGCGGTGCTGCACCGCTTGAGCGTCGACCGTGACGCGCTCGAGCGCGAGGAAGCCCGGGCCAAGGCGCGCCAGGCGGAACTCGAGACGCGCCTTGCGCAAGCCTCGCGCGATCTCGCCCGCGAGGAAGAACATATCGCCGAGGCCGACAG
>NZ_LPWD01000355.1 GCF_001723295.1 Methyloceanibacter marginalis | reverse complement strand
CCTTCCAATCCCTGTCGAAGCGCTCCGGCCTGCCAGGCCTGCGTTCGGGCTTCGTCGCCGGCGATCCGGCATTCATGGCGGTCTATGGCCGCTTCCGGAACGTCGCCGGCCCCCAAGTGCCGCTCCCTATCCAGCATGTCTCAGCCGCCGCCTGGGCCGACGAGTCCCACGTGGAGGCGGGACGGGCGCTCTACCGAACCAATTTCGAAATCGCCGATTCGGTCCTTGGAGGCCGCTATGACTATCACCGGCCCGCCGGAAGCTTCTTTTTATGGCTGAATTTGGCCGATTTCGGGGGCGGGGAGGCCGCGGCGACAACGCTTTGGAAAGGGTGTGGTGTCAAAGTGCTGCCAGGGGCCTATCTCACGAAGCCGCAAGTCCGCCAGGCCGACCCCGGCCGGGATTTCATTCGGGCCGCGCTCGTGCATGACGCGGAGACAACGCGGGAAGCTTAGCGCGCATCGTCGCCACATTGGGTTAGAGGGATGGCACCAAGAGGTAGAGCAAAGGCACAGCGGCGGCTCCTTCCGAGCGCCGTGGAGACCGGCTTGCGCCGGCTGATTTTCGGCACGTATGGCTTCGTCCTGATCGCGGGCGCTTGCGCCGTGTGGGTGAGCCTGGCGACCTGGTCGGTGCACGACCCGAGCCTCAACAACGCGACCCGGGTCGTCCCCCAGCAACATGCTGGGAAGCTGGGGCGCGATCGCCGCCGATGTCGGGATCCAATCGCTCGGGCTTGCGGCGATCTTTCTGTTCCTGCCGCTCGCCGCCTGGGGCTGGCATCTCGTCGCCCGCACCGTCCCCAACCGCCGCAAGTGGCGGCTGCTCGCCTGGCCCGCCTCCGCGCTCCTTCTGGGGGCGGCGTTCGCCGCCCTGCCCCAGCCCAAGAGTTGGCCGCTGCCCAACGGCCTTGGCGGCATTCTCGGCGACTTCATCATGGCCGGCGCACATATCATCGGCCCGTTCCTGCCGGAGGCGCCGTCGCCTTCGTCGCCGGGCTGGCATTCTTCATTATCGGTTTCTGGCTGCTCCTGTTCGCTTGCGGCACGAGCACGTCGCGTCTCATCGCGTTGTGGGCTCCGCGTTCCGCCGCCGCCAGCGAATGGGCCAATGCCTGGCTCGCGCGGGCATGCATTTTGGCATGCACACGCTCGCGGCAACGCGCCGCTTGTTCCGGCGCAAGCCGCGCGCCGAAGGGTTAGACGAAGACTACGAGGAGGACGAAGAGGATTGGGAGCAGCCCCAGCCCGTGGTCGATGCGCATGGCCGCATCGAACCGTCCTTTGGCCCAGCGCCTCTCGTCGATTACGACGACGACGAGGACGAGGATTTCGAGGACGAGACGATCCGGACTACCGGATCACGCGTCTCGAGCAGAAGGAGAAGAAGCGGAAGAAGCGGCATACGAGCATTCACGCCGAATATTCCGATACGCCTTACGATCCGCCGGCGCTGAAGCTGCTCCAGGCGCAGCCGCGCTCCGCCCGCGGCAAAAGCGTGAGCGATGAGGTCTTGCAGGAAAATGCGCGCGAGCTCGAAGGCGTGCTGCAGGATTTCGGCGTAAAGGGCGAGATCACAAATGTACGCCCCGGCCCGGTGGTCACCCTGTACGAACTCGAGCCGGCGCCCGGCACGAAGTCCTCGCGCGTCATCGGTTTGGCCGACGACATCGCCCG
>NZ_LPWD01000354.1 GCF_001723295.1 Methyloceanibacter marginalis | reverse complement strand
ATTCGCCGTCATCCCGCCATCGACACGCAGCGTGCGGGCGGCGTCGATGCCGGTCGCGCCCATGTCGCGGCGCATGGCGGAGAGGAGATCGCGGGTTTGGAAGGCGACGGATTCGAGCCCCGCCGCCACCACATCCGCCCGCGAAGCTGCCCGGCTCATGCCGACAATGGCGGCCTTGGCTTCGGCATCCCAGAACGGCGCGCCGAGCCCTTGGAAGGCCGGCACCAGATACACGCCGGACTTCGGATCCGCGGCATGTGCCAAGGATTCGCTTTCCTCCGCGCTGTCGATCAGGCCGAGATTGTCACGCAGCCATTGGATGGTCGCGCCCGCCATGAAGATCGCGCCCTCGAGCGCAAATGTGCGCGCGCCTGCGCGCTGGGAGAGGATCGTCGACAACATGCGCGTCCTTGAGGCGACCTTTTGATCGGCGGTGTTGGCGACGACGAAGCAGCCCGTCCCATAGGTCGCCTTGACCATGCCGGGCCGGACGCAGGCTTGGCCGTGCGCGGCCGCTTGTTGGTCGCCGGCAATCCCGCGAATGGGCAGGCCCACGCCGAAATGCTCTGCCGCGGTGACGCCGAAATCGCCTTGCGTGTCGCGAACCTCCGGCAGCATCGCCGGTGGAATATCGAGCCGCTCCAGCAGCGCCGCATCCCAAGTGCCTTTGCCGATATCGAACAGCATGGTCCGCGCGGCGTTCGTCGCGTCGGTCGCGTGCAGGGTGCCGTTGGTCAGCCTGAACAGCAAATAGCTGTCGATCGTGCCGAAGCACACCTCGCCCGCCGCCGCCCGCGCCCTCAAGCCCGGGACATGGCTGAGCAGCCAAGCGAGCTTGGTCGCAGAGAAATAAGGATCGATGATCAGCCCGGTGGTCTCGGCGACATGCGGCCCCCACCCTTCACTTTCGAGCTCGGCGCAGAGCGGCGCCGTGCGCCGGTCTTGCCACACGATGGCGTTGTGCAACGGCCTGCCGGTCGCGCGGTCCCAAACGATTGTCGTCTCGCGTTGATTGGTGATGCCGACGGCCGCGACGGCATCGGCCCCG
>NZ_LPWD01000353.1 GCF_001723295.1 Methyloceanibacter marginalis | reverse complement strand
ACGCTCGGCGGCACCGGCGGCGGCATCGCTTACAACCGCGAGGAGTTCCTCGAGATCATCGAGCGGGGACTCGACGCCTCACCCACTTGCGAGGTGCTGATCGAGGAGTCGGTGATCGGCTGGAAGGAATATGAGATGGAGGTCGTCCGCGACAAGGACGACAACTGCATCATCATCTGCTCCATCGAGAACATCGACCCGATGGGCGTGCATACCGGCGACTCAATTACCGTGGCGCCGGCCCTGACGCTGACCGACAAAGAATATCAGATCATGCGCAACGCCTCGATCGCGGTCTTACGCGAGATCGGCGTTGAGACCGGCGGCTCGAACGTGCAGTTCGCGGTCAACCCGGACGACGGACGGCTCATCATCATCGAGATGAATCCGCGCGTGTCGCGCTCCTCGGCGCTTGCGTCGAAGGCGACCGGCTTTCCCATCGCCAAGATCGCCGCCAAGCTCGCGGTCGGCTACACGCTGGACGAGCTTTCCAACGACATCACCGGCGGCGCGACGCCCGCGAGCTTCGAGCCGACCATCGATTACGTGGTGACCAAGATCCCGCGCTTCGCGTCAGAAGTTCGCAGGAAGCGCGCCGACCTTGACCACGTCGATGAAATCGGTGGGCGAAGCCATGGCCATCGGCCGGACCTTCCAAGAGTCGCTGCAAAAGGCGCTCCGCTCCATGGAGACCGGGCTGACGGGTCTCGATGACTTCCAGTTCGCGGGGCTCGGCCAGGGCGACGACAAGAACGTGATCCGCGAGGCGCTCGGCACGCCAACGCCTGACCGGCTGCTGAAAGTCGCGCAAGCCTTGCGGCTCGGCTTCAGCCACGAGCAAATCTACGACAGCTGCCGTATCGACCCGTGGTTCATCCGCCAGATCCAGGACATCATCGACGCGGAGCTGCGGGTTCGCCAGCACGGCCTGCCGACGACGGCCTCACAGTTCCGGGCGCTGAAGCGACAAGGCTTCTCGGACGAGCGGCTGGCGACCTTGGCCAAGCTCGAACCGGCCGAGGTCGCAAGGCGGCGGCGCGATCTCGACGTGCATCCGGTCTTCAAACGCATCGACACCTGCGCGGCCGAGTTCGCCTCGCCCACCGCGTATATGTATTCCACCTACGAGACGGGCTTTCCCGGCGGCGAATCCTGCGAGGCGCGGCCCTCCGGTGCGGACAAGATCATTATCCTCGGCGGCGGGCCTAACCGCATCGGCCAAGGCATCGAGTTCGACTATTGCTGCTGTCACGCGGCGTTCTCTCTTTCGGCCGCGGGCTCGAGACCATCATGGTCAATTGCAATCCCGAAACCGTCTCCACCGACTACGACACGTCCGACCGGCTTTATTTCGAGCCCCTGACGGAAGAGGACGTGCTGGAGATCGTGCGCAAGGAGCAAGAGGCCGGCACGCTACGTGGCGTGATCGTACAGTTCGGCGGCCAGACCCCGCTCAAGCTCGCCGCGGCGCTCGAGCACGCCAAGGTGCCGATCCTCGGCACCTCGCCCGACGCCATCGATCTGGCGGAAGACCGCGACCGCTTCAAGGCGCTGATCGAGCGGCTCGGTCTCAAGCAGCCGCATAACGGCATCGCGCGTTCCGCGGACGAGGCCGTCGCCATCGCCAAGGACATCGGCTTCCCCGTGGTCATCCGTCCGTCTTACGTGCTGGGCGGCCGCGCCATGGAGATCGTGCACGACGAGATCCAGCTTGCCCGCTACATGACGGAGGCCGTGGTGGTGTCGGGCAAGAGCCCGGTGCTGCTCGATTCGTATTTGCGCGACGCCATCGAGGTGGACGTGGATGCGCTCGCCGACGGTACGGACGTGTTTGTCTGCGGCGTGATGGAGCATATCGAGGAGGCGGGCGTGCATTCCGGCGACTCGGCCTGCTCGCTCCCGCCGCATTCGCTGAAGCCGGAGATCATCGCCGATCTCGAGCGTCAGTCGATCGAGCTTGCCCGCGCCCTCAACGTGATCGGGCTCATGAATGTGCAGTTCGCCATCCAGAACGACGACATCTATATCCTCGAGGTCAATCCACGCGCCTCGCGCACGGTGCCGTTCGTCGCCAAGGTGATCGGCCTGCCCATCGCCGGCATCGCTTCGCGGGTCATGGCCGGAAAGCCGCTCGCCGCGTTCGGCTTGAAGCGGCCGCAGCTCAACCATATCGCGGTGAAGGAAGCGGTGTTCCCCTTCGCGCGCTTCCCCGGCGTCGATCCGGTGCTCGGTCCGGAGATGCGCTCGACCGGCGAGGTGATGGGCATCGACCGGGACTACGCGGTCGCCTTCGCCAAGAGCCAGCTCGGCGGCGGCACCAAGCTGCCGCTCTCCGGCACGGTGTTCGTCTCGGTGAAGGATTCGGACAAGGAGCGGCTGCTGGCGCCGGTGCGCAAGCTCGTGGACATGGGCTTCCGCATCGTCGCCACCCGCGGCACCAAGCGCCATCTCGACGCCAACGGCATCCCCTGCGAGCGGGTCAACAAGGTGCTGGAAGGCCGCCCTCATATCGTCGACGCATTACCAATGGCGAGATCGATATCGTGTTCAACACCACGGAGGGCGCCAAGGCGCTGGCCGACTCCATGTCGATCCGGCGGTCGGCCTTGATCAACCACATCCCCTATTATACAACACTCGCCGGCGCCCTGGCCGCCACCGAGGCCATCAAGGCCCTCCGGGAAGGCAGCCTGACCGTCGCCCCCCTGCAAAGCTATGTCGGCAAAGGCTCCGCAGAGCTCGCCGAGATGGCTTAGGCAACCGGTCAAAATCAACAGATTCTTGACTTGGACGGGTCTATTCCTTGACAGTATTGCCAAGGGGACCCCCCGAAGGAGCTTTGACTGACATGGAAAAAGTACCGATGACCGCGGAAGGCTTTACCGCGCTTGAGGCTGAGATCAAGCATCTCAAGACCGTCGAGCGGCCGCGGATCATCAAATTGATCGCTGAAGCCCGCGCGCACGGCGACCTCTCGGAGAACGCCGAATATCATGCCGCGAAGGACCTGCAAGGCCTCACCGAGGCGCGCATGGCCGACCTCGAGGACAAGCTGTCGCGCGCCGACATCATCGACGTCTCCAAGCTCAAGGGCGACCAGGTCATGTTCGGCGCGACGGTTACCCTGGTCGACGAGGACACCGACGACAAGGTCAAGTACCGCATCGTCGGCGAGACCGAGGCATCCGTGAAGGACGGCAAGATCTCCATCACCTCGCCGATCGCGCGCGCCCTGCTCGGTAAGCGCAAGAAAGACGTGGTCGAGGTCTCGACGCCCGGCGGCGGCAAATCCTACGAGATCGTCAAGGTCGAGTTCAAATAGCCGGACGCTCGTCCTCCCGAGCCCAAATTCCGCCCCTTCCCGTCCGTAAAGACAGCGCCATGATCACGCGGCGCCGACTTCTCGCGGGCGCGCCCGCCGCTTTGCTGGCATGCGCTGTCGTGCCATCGGCCGGCGCCACACCAGCTAAATCCTTGGAGCAGACCTTCGCGGCGATCGAAGCGAAGGTGGGCGGGCGTCTCGGCGTGGCGGCGTACGACACAGGCTCGGGACTGAAGGCGGCATGGCGCGGCGACGAACGCTTCCCCCTGTGCAGCACATTCAAATGGCTTGCGGGCGCCGCGATCCTCGCGCGGGTCGATCAAGGAAAAGAGACGCTCAAGCGGAAGGTGCCGATACGGGCCGAGGAGATCGTCACCTATTCGCCTGCGACCGAGAAACATGTGGGAGAGACCATGCCGCTCGAGCAAATTTGCGAAGCGGCGATCGCCTTGAGCGACAACACGGCAGGCAATCTCATGCTGGCTGCGCTCGGCGGACCGGAGGGCTTCAACGCTTATGTCCGTTCGCTGGGAGATGGCGTGACGCACCTCGACCGCATCGAGCCCGCCTTGAACGAGGCCGCGCCGGAGGATCCGCGCGACACGACGACGCCGCTGGCGATGATCGCCGATCTCGACGCGGCGCTCGTCGGCGATGCGCTGAGCCGTGCGTCGCGCAACAAGCTCACGGCGTGGCTGATCGGCAACGAGACGGGCGACGCCCGCTTGCGGGCGGGGCTACCGGAGAACTGGCGGGTCGGCGACAAGACGGGGACCTGCAACGCGCGGACGGCGAACGATGTGGCCATCGCCTGGCCACCAAGCGGGAAGCCCGTTCTGATCGCGGTCTATCTGGCGGAGTCGGATGTCAGCCCAGAGGCGCAGAACAAGGCCATCGCCGACGTGGCCCGCGCGGTCGCGACGGCCGTGGGCTGAATCAGGCGTTGGCGAGCTTCGCCCGCAACCCCACGGCGGCGCCTTTCAGGGCCGGAAACTCGGCGAGGATCACATAGACCGGGATGGGGCCGACGTACTCCTTCATGCGGCCCTTGTGCTCGAAGGCCTCGCGGAAATCGCCTTGGGTCAGGCGACGCAGGAGCTTGGGCGCGATGCCGCCGCCGAGATAGACGCCGCCGCGCGCGCCGAACACCAGCGCCACGTCGCCGGCGAAACGGCCGAGCCACGTGGTAAAGATATCAAGCGCTTCTTCGGCGATCTCATCCTCGCCGCTCAGCGCCCGCCGCTCCACCTCGACCGGCTCCAACACCTCCTCCGCGTGTCCGCGCGAGGCGGCAATGGCCTGGTGCAATTCCGTCAGCCCCGGACCCGACAGGGCGCGCTCCACGGAGAGGCGCTGGCGTCCCTTTCGCAGACGCTCGACGAGCGCAAGCTCGGCCTCGGTCTCCGCGCCGAGGGTGGCGTGGCCCCCCTCGCTCGACACCGGCACCCAGCCCATCGGCGACCAGACGAGCCCGGCAACACCGAGACCGGTCCCCGGCCCGAGCACGACCTTGGGACCGTGCTCGACCGGCGCCGCGCCGCCGATCTGATGCAGCTCGACCTCGGCCAGATACGGCAAGGACAAGGACAAGGCTTCGAAATCATTGAACAAATGAATCATGTCCGAGCCCCGCCTCGCCGGCGAGCGCGCTTTGCGAAAAAGACCACGGCGCGTTGGTGAGCTGGACCGTGTCCTCCAGCAGCGGTGCGGCCACGGCGATGCCCGCATGCGCCACCTCCTCGCCCACATCGTTGAGATAAAAGCGTATGGCTTCCGCGAGGCTCGCATGATCGGCGTTGCGGAAGCGACGGACGGCCGAGACCTCGAGCGTGACGAGATCGGCCACGGCGAAGCGCGCGTAGGTGCCGCCGATATCGGCGACGAGTGCGCGCGGCGGGATTGGGCTCGTTCTACTCATCGGTGCTGCCGGTATCCTCTGGAGGCCCGGTGGTAAACCATTTTGTGATGGCTCGCGAGCCTTGCAACGGGCCGCAGCATGATAAACAAGCATCGGACGCCGTTGCTGAAGTCGCCAAGGATCGTTTCATGCTCACCAGGCCCGCAGCCCTGACTGCCCTAGCCCTCCTCGCTTTCGTCCCGCTGGCGCTCGCCCATGAAGGCGCGACCGGCGTGGTGAAGGAGCGCATGGACCTGATGGATACGCAAAAGGATGCCATGAAGGTCATCGGCGAGATGGCCAAGGGCAAGGTGCCCTTCGACGCCGCCAAGGCTGCCGAGGCGGCAGGCGAGATCGAAAGGACCTCGAAGCAGATCCCCGAGCTCCTTTCCGGAAGGGACCGGCGGGCACCCGAGCGAGGCAAAGCCCGAAGTCTGGACCAAATGGCACGAGTTCACCGGCGATGCGCAAGGGCTGGAGACGGCGGCCAAGGACCTGATCCTCGCGCTCGAGGCCCCTGGGCGCCCGACTGGAAAGCGCAGTTCAAAGGCGTGATCGACGCCTGCAAGACCTGCCACAAGACGTTCCGGATGGAAGAGAAGGATTGAGGCGGCGTCCCCGGCAGGTTGATGAGGCTGCCCGCGCGGCCCAAAATCCCTATAGTCTCGGCCACCAGACCTCCCGACCCGGCACGGCATGATCGATAAACTTGAATTCATCATCGCGCTCTCCCGCGAGCGGCATTTCGGGCACGCGGCGGAAGCCTGCGGCGTGAGCCAGCCGACCTTCTCGGCCGGCATCAAGCAGCTCGAGGACACGCTCGGCGTGCTCTTGGTGGAGCGCGGCTCCCGCTTCCGCGGCTTCACACCGGAAGGCGAGCGGGTGCTCGACTGGGCCCGGCGCATCGTGGGCGACACCCGCGCCATGCGCCAGGAGATCGACGCACTGAAGCACGGCCTTGCCGGACATATCCGCATCGCCGCGATCCCCACCGCGCTCGCCATGGTAGGGCTCATCACCACACCCTACCGGGCGCAGCACCCGGATGTGAGCTTCACCATCTGGTCCCGCAACTCGATCGAAGTCCTCGGCATGTTGGAGAATCTCGAGATCGACGCCGGGCTTACTTATCTCGACAACGAACCGCTTGGCCGGGTGCAGACCGTACCGCTCTATAGCGAGGAGTACCGGCTGCTCGCCTCCGCCGACAGCCCGCTCGGCGACCGGGACCAGGTCACCTGGGCGGAGGTCGGCAAGGTGCCGCTCTGCCTGCTCACGCCGGACATGCAGAATCGGCGGATCATCGAGACGCTGCTCCGCGAGGCGGGCTCCGAGGTGGCGCCGACGCTCGAATCCGACTCCATCATCGTTTTGTTCTCCCATGTACGCACAGGAAAGTGGGCGAGCGTCATGCCCGCCAAGCTTGCCGAAGGTCTCGGCCTCACGGAGAAGGTGCGCGCCATTCCCATCGTCGAGCCCGAGGTGTCGCACTCGATCGGGCTCGTGGTGCCTCAGCGCAACCCATTGACGCCTTTGATCAATGCGCTGGTCAGCGAGGCCAAGCAGCTGGCCCCAATCCTGAGCGCGCACGTGCCCTCGGGTCCGATCCTGAAAGCCTGAGCCGAACGGCGCGCCCCGCCGACCAAAGCGGGCCCCTAACTCTTTGTCATCGATCAGGAATCCCGATCGGGTCACGGGGCTGCTTTATTGATTCCGCAGGCGTTTTTACCCATTTTTATAAACGCTCCAAAACGTCGAAGGAGCGTCAATAACGCGGCTGGGCAATGCCACGACATGAACCATGGACGCCTGAGCGCGCGAGCGAAATCATCGCGCAGCATCAGGATCAAAAGGGCGCCACGCTCCCAATTCTGCACGCCTTACAGGACGCCTTCGGCTGCGTCCCGCTCGACGCCGAGCCGATGATCGCCAATGCGCTCAATATCTCGCGCGCGGAGGTGCATGGCTGCGTGACCTTTTATCATGACTTCAAGCGCGAGCCGGGCGGCCGCCGAACCCTGAGCTTTGCCTCGCCGAGTCCTGTCAGCGTCGGGCGGGCGGGCGCTCGAAAAACGCGCATGCGAGAAGCTCGGTGTGGACATGGGCGGCACCACCGCGGACCGCCGCGTGACGCTGGAGCCGGTCTACTGCCTCGGCCTGTGCCACTCCTC
>NZ_LPWD01000352.1 GCF_001723295.1 Methyloceanibacter marginalis | reverse complement strand
CGCCTGCGCGGGGACGAGCGGCCAGAGCGGGGATAACTCCCTCCCCCTTTCCGGGGGAGGGATAAAGAGAAGCCCGCCATGCTATGACTGCCGCCCCACAACGGAGGGCCAACGATGTCTGAAGACCGGCGCGCGGCGCAGATGCGCCTTTATCTCGACGAGGTGTTCAACCGCCACGACCTGTCACGGCTCGACCAATACCTCGCCGAGGATCTCGCCTCGCACTGGCTCGGCGACCAAACCCTGCACGGTCTGCCCGCCTGGAAAGACGCGATGGCCGGCTTCTTCGCCGCCTTTCCCGACGCGGCCTACACGCTCGACGACATTTTCTTCGCCGGCGACAAGGGCGTGTGGCGCGGGACCTGGCGCGCGACGCAAACAGGCGCCTGGGAAGGCATCGCGCCGACGGGACGCAAGGCGACCTGGACCGTGATGATCATGGGCCGCTTCGCGGGCGACAGGATCGCCGAGGACTGGGTCGAATACGACCGCTACAATCTGTTGCGCCAGTTGGGTGGGGTGTGAAGGGCGGGAGGGAAATAGGCCTTCGCATTCATGTTCCGTTATCGCCCGGCTTGACCGGGCGATCCAGTAACCCATGCAATCAGTTACCACGAAGGGCTGTGGTGACTGGATGCCCGCCTTCGCGGGCATGACGAAAGAGGGGGTGTCGGCGCCGCGTCCTAGGTTCCGAAAAGCAGACGGTCTACAAGCCACGTGTCCTCATGGACGAGGGACGGGGTAGGTTCTGAGGGCGGGGATAGGGACTGCCTTCCCCTAGAAGGGGAGTGGGTCTCTGAGCAGGCAGGCAGCGGCCCTCTTAGGCGCAACCGGCTGTTCAGCCAAAAAGGATTTCGAGCCGTTGGCTGACCCAATCGAAATAGGCCTTCGGAGTATCATGCGGAGGTGACGGCGTTGAAGGATCGAGCAAAGCCTTGAAGATATAGGCTGCGTTTTCAATTCCCGCGCTCCGTTCTCCCGTTTGGAAAAGCGCCGCAGCCTCTCGAAAGCGAAGGATGGCTGGAGGATGATCGGTGCCTTTGCCCAGGACTCTTTCGCCAATAAACAGCCATGCGAGAGCGACACAGATCACCAGCACCCTGAACTCACGCTTAAGGCCCTTTCCTGCGCCTTCAAGAATCCAGCGGGTCGCGAAGTCATCCGCCAGGTATTCCTGGCGAATTTGCATGTCTACGGGAATGAACTTCTCATCATCGCGGTAGATGTGGGCAATCTCATGCAGGAGAATCCAACTGAGGGCACCGAAGAAAACATTGTTCACACGGCCTTCAGAGGAGTCGAAGGCCACATCGATTTGTGGCTGGGAGATTGTGGCGGGCCACTCCTGGTCCTTGCGAAAGAGATCCTCGGCGTACGTGATGTACGCACCAATTTTGAGTGAAGCAAACTCCCGGCCTATATCGATTTGCGTCTGTTCAGCTTCTGCAGAGCGTTGTGCTTGTGAGACGAGATTCGCTACGTGAAAAGCAGCGTAGGCAACACACCAAAGACTCGCCAAACCTGCGTAAGATAGAAAGATCGTCCGATCCTGTGGCACTGCATAGAAGTTGGCCGCCGTTTGGCTCGGCTTAATGTTCCACTTGCTGCTTCCGAAAATCTCTGACTGGAGTTTCGATCCCTGTTCGGGGGCAATGTTGAGCGGAGTTCTGGCCGCGAGTCTAAAAAGTTCTTTGGTTGCGTCCTCAGTGGTCGTGCACATTCGGCGCTCCAGCTAGTTTACTGCGGGGTTCTCTTCTTCTGCCATCTTCGGCTCGGCGCCCCAAAGCGCATTGACGACATCTGTTCCCAAAAAGTCGAGCAGCTGCCCCATCGGACGCTTTTCACCGATGGCGCGCGCGACGCGGATTGTCCAATGGACGTTCTTGGCATCGAGAATCCGCGTGATCTCATTCATGAGATTGTGGATATCGACCTTCATCCGATCCCAATTGGGAGCTTCAGCTAGCGCCGCTCCCTTTTCTCCGTAGTCGTTTGCCTTCGCAGCGATTTCGGCTGATGCTACAGCCCAATCCGTTCCTAAAGCCGCAAGAACTTCGTCGGTCAAATAGAGGTTTTCGGACTCATGGCAAGAAAGTCGGACGAACCTGATGTGCTCTTGCGGCGAGTCGGGATTGGCTTCCGGAATAGGCTTGTCGCCATCTAACAGTGCATATCCGGCGGGACTTCCAGGCTCGCGGAGCGCAGCAAGAATGGTCTCAAGGGACTTTTGATATCGCTTGATCTCATCTCCATTGGTGGGAATCACGGAGAAGCTGACAACGTGATGGCGAGGTACTTGGCTCCATAGCCTGTAATCGTCGTCACCTTCAACGAGCAGGAGTGGGACGCCAAAGAGAGGCCCCATCAGCGCATGGCCACCTAAGCATGCCGCAAGTTCCTTAGCCTCCTTGGAGAAGTGTCTGGCTCGGAATTCAGAAGTAGTTCGGTCCAGGTAGACAACGCTTGCCTCTTCACCACCGAACTGACCTAGGGCGGCCAAGAGCGTCGTGCTATGAGTGGCGATAGCAATCTGCAGATCAAAGCGGGTCGCTACCTTGACTAGGAAGTCGGCAAATCGCACCTGCAAATCAGGATGTATGTGCGCGTCTGGCTCGTCGACAAGCATAAGGCGCTTCTCGGCACCTTGGATTTCCCACATTGCAGCGATCGTGAGAACATCAAGAGCTATGGATAAGATTTGCGCTTCGCCACTGCTGAGCTGATGAACGTCCCCGACGGGTTGCCCCGTTGACGTACGAACGAGTTTGTATGGGGGATTACTGTTCCCATCGATTGTTAGCGTGAAGTCGGGCAACAGAGCAGCGAGAAATTGCTCCAATTCACTTGGATTGCCGGGAAGCCGATCTTCTCGCACCGATCCTCGAGCCAAGAAATACGCC
Organism: Methyloceanibacter marginalis; assembly: GCF_001723295.1. GTDB lineage: Bacteria > Pseudomonadota > Alphaproteobacteria > Rhizobiales > Methyloligellaceae > Methyloceanibacter > Methyloceanibacter marginalis. The sequence goes on along the minus strand of NZ_LPWD01000352.1, from coordinate 989 downwards.
TGTATCCTTGTGATGATTTCGACGCGATATTCGGGGCTAAAATTGTGCTGGCTGTGACGCGTTCTCCGAGAGCCCTCAATTTGATCCGAGAGCAGGTTTGGGTTGAACGTCAGCATGCCTACGCGTTCCGGAACTACGTAGTGGTAAAGATTGGGATTAGAGTCGCGCCAAGCGCGGAGCAGCCGACTCTTTCCACTTCCGTTTTTTCCGAAAAGCACGGTGAGGCCGGTCAATCCTTCTAACTTCCATTCGCCTCCGCCCAGGTCTTGGGGTTTTGCTATCGTAACCTCACCAAAGTAGACACTCATGTCGGCAGCCTCACTCCGCGGCTTCGGCCTTGGCGCGTCCGCCGCTCGCAGCCTTGCCGCGTGAGCCAGCGCCGCCGCGCTTGTCCAGCAGCTGCTTGAGGTAGTGGCCGGTATAGCTCTCGCGGACCTTGGCGACCTCCTCGGGCGTGCCGGTGGCGACGACGTGGCCGCCGGCGTCGCCGCCTTCGGGCCGAGGTCGATGAGATGGTCCGCGGTCTTGATCACCTCGAGATTGTGCTCGATGACGATCACGGTGTTTCCCTGGTCGACCAACTCGTGCAGCACCTCCAAGAGCTTCGCCACGTCGTGGAAGTGGAGCCCCGTGGTCGGCTCGTCGAGGATATAGAGCGTGCGGCCCGTGGCGCGCTTCGACAGCTCCTTGGACAGCTTGATGCGCTGGGCCTCGCCGCCCGACAGCGTCGTCGCCTGCTGGCCCACATGGATGTAGCCGAGGCCGACGCGCTTCAGGGTCTCCAGCTTGTCGCGCACGCTTGGGACGGCTTTGAACAGCTCGGCCGCTTCCTCGACGGTCATGTCGAGCACGTCGGCGATCGACTTGCCCTTGAACTTGATCTCCAGGGTCTCGCGGTCGTAGCGCTTGCCCTTGCACACGTCGCAGGTGACGTAGATGTCGGGCAGAAAGTGCATCTCGATCTTGATGACGCCGTCGCCCTGGCAGGC
>NZ_LPWD01000351.1 GCF_001723295.1 Methyloceanibacter marginalis | reverse complement strand
CCTCAGGCGGCGTTGCAGCCACTCGGGGCTCGGTCTGTTCTTGACGCCGCGGACCAGACGCCCGGCGAACACGGGGCACGCGTTCTTGGCGTCCTTCGGGAACTCGAGCTTGATGGGGACCGGGTTTTCGAACCGGCCTTTGACCGGCTTGACCGTCTCCTTCCTGAGCTTGCCGAGACCCGCCGCGGCGAGGTCGCGCGCCACACCGCGCACGCCAAGGCAATCGGGCCGGTTCGGCGTGATGGCGATGTCGAACACTGCGTCGTCAAGGCCGAGCGCCTTGGCGGCCGGGCTGCCGACTTTGGCTTTCGCGGGAAGCTCGATGATGCCGGCATGCTCGTCGGAGAGCTCGAGCTCTTTCTCGGAGACCATCATGCCGTTCGACTCAACGCCCCGGATCTTGGCCTTGGTCAGCGTGAAGTCGAGACCGGGCACGTAGGCGCCGACCGGTGCGAACACGCCCTTCATGCCGGCACGCGCGTTCGGCGCGCCGCAAACCACTTGCAGGCGCTCCTTGCCGGTATCGACTTCCAGCACTTGCAGCTTGTCGGCATCCGGGTGCCTCTCGGCCTTCACGACCTCGGCCACCCGGTAGGATTTGAGCGCGGATGCGGGGTCGAACACCTCCTCGACCTCAAGCCCAATGCGGGTGAGGGTCTCGGCGATCTCCTCCACGGTCGCCTCCGTGTCGAGATGCTCCTTCAGCCATGAGCGGGTGAATTTCATTAGCGGCTCAGCCCCGCGGCGAGCGTGGGGACGGCGAGCGGCGCGAAGCGTAATGCTTCAGCCAGCGCAAATCGCCCGAGAAGAACGCGCGCAGATCCGGCATGCCGTATTTCAGCATGGCGATGCGGTCGATCCCCATGCCGAAGGCAAACCCCTGATATTTCTTGGGATCGAGGTCCACGGCCTTCAGCACGTTCGGGTGCACCATGCCGCAGCCCAAGATCTCGAGCCATTTATCGCCTTCGCCGATCCGGATCTCGTCGCCGACCTTGGCGTAGCCGATATCGACCTCCATGGAGGGTTCGGTGAAGGGGAAGTGGCTCGCGCGGAAGCGCATCTTCACTTCCGGGACTTCGAAAGACGCCTTGCAGAATTCCTCGAGCACCCATTTCAGGTGGCCGAGATGCGTTTCCTCGTCGATCACGAGGCCCTCGACCTGATGGAACATGGGCGTGTGGGTCTGATCGGAATCGCAGCGATAGACGCGGCCGGGCGCGATGATGCGCAAGGGCGGCCTGTCCGCGAGCATGGCGCGAATCTGTACCGGGCTCGTATGTGTCCGCAGTACCGGCCGCGTCCCGTCGGCGCCTTCGGCGAAATAGAACGTGTCGTGATCCTGCCGCGCCGGATGCTCGGGTGGAATGTTCAGCGCGGTGAAATTGTTGAAGTCAGTCTCGATGTCCGGGCCTTCGGCGATGCGGAAGCCCATATCGGCGAAGATTTCGGTGATCTCGTCAGTGACCTGGCTCACCGGGTGAATGCGGCCCTCGCTTAAGGGCCCCTCGCGCACCGGCAGCGTGACGTCGGCGCGCTCATGGGCGAGCTTCGCCACGGTGGCGGCGCGGGAAAGGTCGGTATGCCGCGCTTCCAGCGCCTCGGCCACGGCGGTCTTCACCGTGTTCACGGCTTGGCCGAAGTCCCGGCGCTCTTCGGGCGGCATCGACCCGAGCCGCTGCATCAGGGCCGAGACACGGCCCTTCTTGCCGAGCGCTCCGACGCGCACCTCTTCGAGCGCGCTGAGATCGGACGCGCGCGCGATCGCCTCAAGCAGTTCTGCTTTGAGGCTGTCGAGCTCTTGCGCGCTCATGATCTTGGCTCCTCGCCGCAGATCGCGGGGCTCACGCCCGCGCGGTAGCGGAGGCAGCCTGAACCAGACCCTGGAAAGTTTGCGGCTCGTGCACGGCGATATCGGCCAGAACTTTCCGGTCGAGATCGATGCCGGCCTTCTTCAGGCCGTCGATGAGCTGACCGTAGGTCGTGCCGTTGGCGCGCGCGGCGGCGTTG
>NZ_LPWD01000350.1 GCF_001723295.1 Methyloceanibacter marginalis | reverse complement strand
GCTGAAAGCCCTGCGCGAGCGCACGGTCACGCGCCTGGAATCGGGCGCCATGCTCCTCACCCGCGACGACAAGGAACTGCCGGTCGAGCATTCCGGCGCGCCGATCGTCGGCTATGACGGCACACTGGCCGGCGCCGTGCTCGTGTTCCGCGACGTGACCGAGCGGCGGCGCACGGCGCAGCGCCAGACCATGCTCGTCGGCGAGCTCAACCACCGGGTCAAGAACGCGCTGGCGATCGTGCAGTCGCTGGTCCAGGCGAGCCTGCGCCAGGCGTCCAACCAATCCGCGCAAGCCATGGCCCAGACCCTTGCCGAGCGGCTTCAGGCCCTGCACCGGGCGCACGATCTTCTGCTGGAGTCGCAATGGTCGGGCGCCAGCCTGAAAGCCATGGTCGACCGCGAACTGCAGCCCTATCAGCGCGATGACGGGCCGAAGATCACCGTCAAGGGGCCGGACGTGCTGCTGCCACCGCAATGCACCTCGATCCTCGCCATGACGCTGCACGAGCTGGCGACCAACGCGGTGAAATACGGCGCGCTGTCGCAGAATGCCGGTGAGCTCAACGTGAGCTGGAAGACCGCGCGCGGCAATCGGCTGTTGCTGACCTGGGAGGAACGCGGTGTGCCTTCCGTCCCGAAGAAGCGCGGGCGGACAGGCTTCGGCTCGCAGCTTATCGACAAGGGCATCCGCCACAACCTCGGCGGGGAAACCAAGATGGAGTTCCGCCCGACCGGCCTTTATGCGGAGCTGAACGTGCCTTTGACCCCGTCCAACGAGCCGCGCACCAAGTCCGAGGTGGCCGAAGCGCCGGCCGCCTGAACCTATTCGAGGACGCTGATCTCTTCGTTGGCGTGACGCAGGCGCTCCGAGACTCCCGGGTCAGATTGCTCAAAATGGTGATCATGATGTTGGGATGGTCGGCAGACAGCTCATGCAGCTCCTCGACGCCGAGGCCGTAGCAAATCACCCTCTCATTGGCGATGACGTCGGCGGAGCGTTTGCCGCCGTCGAGCAGGGCCATCTCTCCGAAAGTGAGGCCGGGGCCGATCGAGGCCACGCGCTTGCGCCGTTCGCCTTTGCCGTGAACCTTGATCTCGACGCTGACCGTGCCGCGCGCCAGCACGAAGAACAGCTTGGCTGGGTCGCCTTCGCGCATGATGACGTCGCCTTTGTCGAACACGAGCGGCCGGATGATGGATTCAACCAGCCGGCATTCCTCGGCGGTCAGGCCCTTGAACAAATTGATCTCCGACACCGAGAACTTCGTGCCGACGCTCGAGCCGGCGCCGGCCAGGAGCTGATCCTCGCACCACTCCAGAGCCGCATCCGCGTCGCGGAACTGGCGCAGACGGTGGCCTTCCTCCGTCTCGGCGAGCGCCCGGGTCAGCCGCTCCAGCGGCCCGTCGGCGGCGATCGAAGCGAACACCAGCTCCGCGTCGCTTTTCGCCATGGAGCGCACCGCCCGCACGATCAGCTTGCACGCCGACGCATCGGCCAGGTGCACGCGCTTGAAATCGACGATGACGTATCTTGAGTCCTCAGCGAGCTGGGCGAGCCGGCGCAAGAGCTGCTCGGTCGAGCCGAAAAACAGCGCGCCCTGCGCTTCGAGCACCGAGATCTTCCGTCCTTCCTCCGTCAGATGGTGCGCTCTTCCAGCGTGCGCAGGCGGTTCGAGCGCACCAGGTCCGCCCGGTAGTCGCGTCTGAGCACGCTGCGCACATTGGTGCGGTTGTTGAAGGCATGGAGCTGGAACTCGTTCGAGATCTCCTGGCACACGCGGATGCCGCGCAGGCTGTTGCCCTGCGTGTCGATCGGCGGCGCGTAGACGCAGATGCCGATCTGCCCGGGGATCACGGCGATGATGCAGCCCGACACGCCGCTCTTGGCCGGCATGCCGACCTCGTAGGCCCATTCGCCCGCATAGTCGTACATGCCGCAGGAGTTCATCACCGTCAGCATATCGCGCACATATTGCGCATCGAAGATCGCGTGGTCGGTGAGGGGGTTGCGGCCGTCATTGGCGAGCGTCGCCGCCATGATAGCGAGGTCGCTTGCGGTGACGTTCACCGAGCACTGGCGAAAATAGAGATCGAGCACCTCGTTCGGATCGCGCTCGATCATCGCGGTGTTGAGCATCATGTAGGCGATGGCGCGGTTGCGATGCCCCGTGGCGAGTTCGGAGGCGAACACCGCCTCGTCGATGTCGAGGTCGCGGCCGGCGAGGCTCGAGAACAGGTCGAGCATGTTGGCGATGCGCTGCTTCTGGCTGTCGCCCTGCATCATCTCGGCGACGGCGATCGCGCCGGCGTTCACCATCGGATTGAACGGGCGGTTGGCCGCCTCGTCGAGCACGATGGAGTTGAAGGCTTCGCCCGTGGGCTCCACGCCCACCCGTTTGAGCACGCCCGCGCGCCCGTGATGCTGGAGCGCGTAGCCGTACATGAACGGCTTCGACACCGATTGGATCGTGAAGGGGGTGTACGCGTCGCCGACGGAATAGAGCTGCCCGTCCACCGTGGCGATGGCGAT
>NZ_LPWD01000349.1 GCF_001723295.1 Methyloceanibacter marginalis | reverse complement strand
TCGGGCCGAAGCCGCCGCAGCCACGCCATCGAGCTGCCGAAGAAGGTTCGGGCCCTGGCGCTGAAGCACGCGCTGTCATCCAAGGCCAAGGCTGACGCTCTGGTCGTGCTCGACTCGTGCGAGCTGAAAGAAGGCAAGACCAAGGAGCTCAAGACGCGCTTCGACAAGCTTGGCGTCGGTTCGGCGCTGATCGTGGACGGCGCGGAGTTGCAGGAAGGCTTTGCGCGGGCCGCGCGGAATATTCCGCGGATCGATGTGCTGCCGGTGCAGGGCATCAATGTTTACGACATCTTGCGGCACGACAAGCTCGTGCTGACGAAGGCGGCGCTGGAAGCGCTGGAGGCGCGGTTCAAATGAGTGCGTTCCAAGCATATGACGTGATCCTCGCGCCGGTGATTACCGAGAAATCCAGCGAGGCGTCTGAGTCGAACAAGGTGGTGTTCAAGGTGCGCCTCGACGCGACGAAGCCGCAAATCAAGAAGGCGGTGGAGAAGCTGTTCGGCGTCAAAGTGGTGGCGGTCAATACGCTGACCCGCAAGGGCAAGACCAAGCGCTTCCGCGGCATCGAAGGGCGCCAGAAGGACATGAAGAAAGCCGTCGTCAAGCTCGCCGAAGGCGACAAGATCGACGTGACGACAGGGATCTGACGAGATGGCTCTGAAGACATTCAAACCGACCACGCCGAGCCAGCGTCAGCTGGTGCTCGTGGACCGCAGCCATCTGTGGAAGGGCAAGCCGGTCAAGTCGCTGACCGAAGGCTTGAGCAAGTCCGGCGGTCGCAACAATACCGGCCGGGTGTCCGTGTGGCATCGCGGCGGCGGCCACAAGCGCACTTATCGCTTGGTGGACTTCAAGCGCACCAAGTTTGGCGTGCCGGGCACCGTGGAGCGGCTGGAATACGATCCGAACCGCACGGCGTTCATCGCGCTCATCAAATACGCGGACGGCGAGCTGGCCTACATCCTGGCGCCGCAGCGTTTGGCCGCGGGCGATACGGTGATCGCCGACGAGAAGGCCGACGTGAAGCCGGGCAACGCCATGCCGCTGGCCAACATGCCGATCGGCACCATCGTCCACAACGTGGAGATGAAGCCGGGCAAGGGCGGCCAGATCGCACGCGCCGCCGGCGCTTACGTGCAGCTTGTCGGCCGCGACGCCGGTTACGCGATTGTGCGGCTGAACTCCGGAGAGACCCGCATGGTGCCGTCCGCCTGCATGGCGACGGTCGGCGCGGTGTCCAACCCCGACAATTCCAACGTGTCGCTGTCCAAGGCCGGGCGCAGCCGTTGGATGGGCCGCAAGCCCACGGTTCGTGGCGTGGCCATGAACCCGGTCGATCATCCGCATGGTGGCGGTGAGGGACGTACGTCTGGCGGCCGGCATCCGGTCACGCCTTGGGGTAAATCCACCAAGGGCAAGCGGACGCGCTCCAACAAGGCGAGCAGCAAGTTCATTCTGCGCAGCCGCCATCAGAAGAAGAAGAAGGGATAACGACGTGGCACGTTCGATCTGGAAAGGTCCGTTCGTCGACGGCTTCCTCTTGAAGAAGGCGGAGAAGGCGCGCGGGAGCGGCTCTAACGCCATCATTAAGATGTGGTCGCGCCGCTCGACCATTCTGCCTCAGTTCGTGGGTCTCACTTTTGGCGTCCATAACGGCCAGAAGCACATTCCGGTGCTCGTGACCGAGGACATGGTCGGCCACAAGTTCGGTGAGTTCTCGCCGACGCGGACGTCCATGGCCATGCCGCCGACCGCAAAGTGAAGAGGGGCAAGTAGTCATGGGCAAGTCGCAACGTGAGCGCACGCTCAAGGACAACGAGGCGAAGGCCGTGACCCGGCTTATTCGCGTGAGCCCGCAGAAGCTCAACCTGGTGGCCCAGCTGATCCGGGGCAAGAAGGTCGATCGCGCGCTCGCCGATCTCTCCTTCTCGCGCAAGCGCATCGCCAAGGACGTGAAGAAGACCTTGGAGTCGGCCGTTGCCAACGCCGAGAACAATCACGATCTGGACGTGGACGCGCTGGTCGTGGCCGAGGCCTATGTCGGCAAAAATCTTGTGATGAAGCGCCTTCAGCCGCGGGCGCGCGGCCGGGCCACACGTATCTTGAAGCCGTTTTCGCAGATGACCGTGGTCGTTCGCCAGGTCGAGGAGCCTGCTTGATGGGACAGAAAGTCAATCCGATCGGGCTTAGGCTCGGTGTCAACCGCACTTGGGATTCGCGTTGGTTCGCTTCGCGCGGCGAGTACGCGCAGCTCCTCCACGAGGATCTCAAGATGCGCGAGCACATCCTCAAGTCGCGCAAGCAGGCCGGCATCTCCAAGGTCGTGATCGAGCGTCCGCACAAGAAGTGCCGGGTGACGGTCTATACGGCGCGTCCGGGCATTCTCATCGGCAAGAAGGGCGCTGATATCGAGAAGCTTCGCCGCGAGCTCGCCAGCATGACCGACTCCGAGGTGCATCTGAATATCGTCGAGGTGCGCAAGCCCGAGGTTGACGCCACCCTGGTGGCCGAGGGCATCGCCCAGCAGCTCGAGCGCCGCGTGGCGTTCCGCCGGGCCATGAAGCGCGCCGTGCAGTCCGCCATCCGCATGGGCGCGCTGGGCATCCGCATCAACTGCTCTGGCCGTCTCGGCGGCGCGGAGATCGCGCGCTTGGAGTGGTATCGCGAGGGCCGCGTGCCGCTGCATACGCTGCGCGCCAATATCGATTACGGCACGGCGCTGGGGCGCACGGCCTACGGCATCATCGGCATCAAGGTTTGGATCTTCAAGGGCGAGATCATGGAGCACGATCCCATGGCCCAGGAGAACAAGGCCCTTGAGGCCCAAGAAGGCGGCCGCTCGACCGGTCGCCGCGAACCCGCCCAGGCGCAGGGCTAAGGCTTAGAGTTATGCTGCAACCGAAACGCACAAAGTTCCGCAAGATGCACAAGGGGCGCATCAAAGGCGCCGCCAAGGGTGCGACCGCGCTCAGCTTCGGCACGTTCGGCCTGAAGGCGCAGGAGCCTGCCCGCGTGACCGCGCGGCAGATCGAGGCGGCCCGGCGCGCCATGACGCGTCAGATGAAGCGCGCGGGCCGTGTCTGGATTCGCATCTTCCCGGACGTGCCGGTGTCGAAGAAGCCGACCGAGGTTCGCATGGGTAAAGGTAAGGGCACCCCGGAATTCTGGGCTGCCAGGGTCAAGCCGGGCCGCATCATGTTCGAGATCGACGGCGT
>NZ_LPWD01000348.1 GCF_001723295.1 Methyloceanibacter marginalis | reverse complement strand
CTGCGCCTCGAAGGGTGAGGCCGTCCACAGCGCCAACGGATCCGGCGGTTGCACGTCATAGTGGCCATAGAAGAGAACGTGCGGGCGATTGGTGTCGGCCGGGTCGCGCCATTTGGCGAGGACCATCGGCTTGCCTTCGGTGGGTTCGACGCGCGCGTCGAAGCCGATGTCGCGCAGTGCGTCCGCACACCAGTCCGCAGCCTGAACGCAGGACTCGTGGTAGGCGGGATCCGTGGAGATGCTGGGAATGGCGAGGAACTGAAACAATCGCTCAAGGGCGGCGGTCCGTCCTTCGGCGAGACGGTCTAGCACGTTTTGAAGCGCGAGGTCGGATGCGCGCTTGTCGGGCATCGTCATAGCCTAGCCTGTCTCGCGCGGTCGAACACTGCCACGCCTTCCAAAAAAAATCCCGCTGACGATAACAGCGTCGAACGACAGCGCTATCGCAGCGGGTGGGAAATATTCGATTGTGCGGAGAGCTTATTCGCCGAGTTGCACGTTGATGGCTTGAGGGCCCTTGCCCCGACGGTCCGGCTCAGTCTCGAACGAGACGCGCGCCCCTTCGTCCGGTGCCGGCAAACCCGATTTCTGTAGTGCGGAGATGTGCAGAAACACATCCTTGCCGCCATCGTCCGGCGTGATAAAGCCGAAACCCCGCGAGTGATTGAAGAATTTGACCGTACCGGTCTGACGCATGGGAAGCTCCTTTCCCCCTCCGAATGGTCCGCGCGACACGCACGGAAAATCAGGCAAGTCTAGGAAACGGGGAAAGAAACCACGTCGCTTCCCAAGGAGCGTACGCGGCCAGTCTCCACCCTGGTTCGCAGTCTGCCCGCAAAGCGCCTCACTCTAGGGGCGTCAGGCTGCTCTGTGCAAGACCCGATCGACTTGCGCGCGTGCCGGTGCAACCGGGGTCTTTGTGCCTAGTTGGGGTAGGGCGACCGGCTCGGCGGACCGTTGAGGTCATAACCGCCAGGCGGGTAATCGTATCCGGGGTTATCCATGGATTGCTCGGGCATTTTGGGCTCGCCCCAAACGTCACTGAGAGTCCATGACGTGCCGCCGATAGCCGGGCCGCGATGGGGTTTCTGGAAGAGTCCCTGGCCGCTTCCCTGGCTGCGCTCCTGTTGCTGGGCCACGGCGCTTTCCAGCGCCAGCCCAACGGAGGCGGCGACCAGGAGGGCCGCCAGAGGAAGCGCCTTGGACAGCGTGGGGAGCGTGAGCATTGGGAGCGTCTCCGATCTGGGTGGGGATGTGGTCCCCCGGCGACTCTTAGGCGTATTGGCTAGGAATGCGCCACCGCGCTTGCCGTGGGAAGGCTGCTCCCCAAGCACCAATCCTTGCGACTATGCAGCCTTTTGCTCGGACTGCCTATTGCATCCGTGCAACGGTTCGAAATGTTCTGGAGGGCGCTCGGGCGCACGCTTTGCGCAACGGGCTTGAGAACTAGCCCGTTCCGGGCGCGCGCGCGCAAAACCAAAAACGGACGCCGGGCTGAATGCCCGGAGTCGTAGACCGTCTCAGGCAGGCTCCGCAGGAGCCCTGAAACCTTATATCTTTCAGGTGTTTGAGAGAAGGAGCCCTCGCTTCGGTCCCCCGGCCCCGGTCCCCCGTGTTGTTGTCTCGGTGGCTAGTTCTTGTTCGACCGGCCGAGCGCCTTGAGCGCGCCCCCGCTTGTCGGGGTGACGCGCACCTTGGCGGTACCGGAGTTGATCATGCCGAGCTGTGCGGCGGCGCCCTTCGAGACGTCGATGATTCGCCCGCCCACAAAGGGTCCGCGGTCATTGATTCGCACGACCACGGAACGGCCGTTTCTCAGATTTTCCACGAGCACCTTGGTGCCGAAGGGCAGCGAACGGTGCGCTGCGGTCAGGGCGCTGGGGTTCATCCGCTCCCCACTCGCCGTCTTCGAGGTGAGCGCGTACCACGAGGCGTGTCCGACCTGGCCCGCCTGGGCGGCACCCAAGGGCAACATCAAAGCGGCACCCAGAAGTCCCACCGTCATAAGTTTAGCCCGCACTTTGACCATGCGTTTTTGCTCCTTAGCTTGTTTCGGAGGTGTTTGCAGAAGCCGGCGAAGAATCGAGCCGGCGGCACACAATGGTGCAGTGCAGTAATCTATGGAACAAAGGGGCAGAAACTCGGCTGGCCAGCGGTCTTCGAAGGGCCATTTCGGGGCATTAAGCCCAGATTTTGTCAAGGTTTACAAAATGTTAATGGGGCGAGGCTGAAAGCCGCTTCACCACGCCGCACGCCGAGGCGCCCCGGGCCGGATGTTTTCTAGGCAGCACCTAATTGCGCGCAAACCTTTGTCACAGGACGCCAAATCCTTGCCCTTTTCGATTCTTACTGTAACACTCGTGTGAACAAGAAAGACCCCCAAAGGGAAACACCGAGGACGGTTCAGGAATACTACGATATGGAACAGAAGAAGAGGGCCCCTGAGTATCAGGAAAGCCAGTACCTCGCGTCGAGCGAGTCCAACGGCGCGGAGCCAATGACGGGGGCGCAGGCCTCGTATCTCAAGACATTGGCCGAGGAAGTGCGTGAGCCGGGGGCTTTCCAGCAGGGCTTGAGCAAACGCGAGGCTTCGCGGCGCATCAACGCGCTGATGGAGAAGCTTCGGATTGGCGACCTGCCGCCGCATACCGACTAAGAGCGGCCGGCACCGCATCGCGCCAAGCCGCCGCGCTTTTTTGCGGAGGCTTTTTCCTTTCCGTGTTGGAAGTGCGCCCGCCGTTCCGATTGGTGTCGTAGTGGCGGCGCGAGCTTCGCTTGTCATACCTCTTAGCTTGACGGACGCCCTTCGACTGGGTTCAGTGCGCGCATGGCTAGACACCCCATGACTCGCGTCATTTCGATGACAGCGCGCGCTGGCCTCTGTGCGGCGGTGCTGTTCGGCTCGGCTTCGAGCGTCCTTGCGCAGCAATGCCCCGGCCCCGCCGGCTTCAACAAATGGCTGCAAGGTTTCAAGCAACAGGCCATCGCCGAAGGCGTCTCTCCCCAGACCGTGGCCGCGCGCTCAACGGCGTCAGCTATTATCCGACGGCCATTGCCCATGACCGCCGCCAGGGCGTGTTCGCCCAGGACTATCTGACGTTTCAGGACCGCATGGTCTCCAAAAACCGCCTGAGTGTCGGCAAGTCGCTGCTCCAAAAATACGCCTCGACCTTCAACAAGATCGAGCAGCAATACGGGGTGCCGGGTCCGGTGCTCGTGGCCTATTGGGGATTGGAGACCGACTTCGGCAAGGTGATGGGAAATCTGCCGAGCATCCAGTCGCTTGCCACGTTGGCGTATGATTGCCGCCGGCCCGAGGAGTTCCGCGAGCAATTGATGTACGCGCTCAAGGTCATCGATCGGGGTGATCTCAACCCAGCGCAGATGAAGGGTCCTGCGCACGGCGAGGTCGGTCAGTTCCAGTTTCAGCCAAAGACGTACTACGATTACGCGGTTGACTATGACGGCGATGGGCGCCGCGATCTCGTGCGCAGCGCACCGGATTCCCTTGCGTCGGCCGCGAACTACATCGCATCCAAGGGGTGGCAGCCGGGTCAGCCTTGGCTCGAGGAAGTCATCGTGCCCGACAATCTGCCTTGGGAACAGGCGGACGTCACCATTCAGCGGCCGCGGCTTTTCTGGTCCCGCTATGGCGTGACCTATCGCAACGGCAAGCCGGTGCCCGCTGACAACACGCCTTCGGCGCTTCTCTTGCCGATGGGACGCGACGGACCGGCGTTTCTCGCTTATCTGAATTTCATCAACGTCTATCTCGATTGGAACAACTCGCTCGTCTACTCGACGACCGCCGGCTACTACGCCACGCGGCTTGCTGGCGCTCCGTCTTTGCGGCGGGGAAACCCCGAGCCGTTCACAGCAGCGGAGACGAAGCAGTTGCAGCAGCTCCTCGCGCAGCGCGGCTATGACGTGGGCAAGATCGACGGCGTGATCGGCGCCGGCACTCGCGCCGCCATCCGCGACATGCAAGTCAAGTTGGGTCTGCCCGCGGATTCCTATCCGAGCCATGCCTTGCTGCGGCAGCTGCAGCGCGGCGGCTAAGCAAACAAACCGGCGAGCGCCGACCACTTCAAGCGAGCCGTGTCCGCTCTCTAACGAGCGGGCGCGGGTGTGCTTCGGGCGCGCGACCAAATCAAGTGGTCGAGGGAGATCGCGCCGGGGCCACGCGCGAAGATCAGCAGCAGCAGCGCGAACCACAGAAGGTGATCCGGCCAGCCTTCCGGATAAACGAAGATCTGGATGACCGCGACCATGAGCATGAGACCCAGTGCGGAGAGCCGCGAAGCCAGCCCGATCACGAGCATGACCGAAAAGGCGAGCTCCTGATAAGTCGCAAGATAGGCGGCGGCGTCCGGCGGTAGGACGGGCACCTTATACTCTTCGCGGAAGAGGAAAAAAGTCGTGTCCTTGATATGCAGGCCGTCGACCTTGGTCTGGGCCGAACGCCAGAACACGTTCGCCACGGCGAGCCGCGCCACCAGGCGACGACGCTATAGGGGACGCGCTCGGCGAGCCGCCGTCCGGCCTCCAGCCAGGTTATCAACGTGGACAATTCGGCTCCCTCCCGCGCTCACCGGCATCATCGCCGCAGGCTAGCCGAGGCCGCCATCACTTGCGGTTCATATCTGCTCACAAGCACTTGAAGGGGAGATCGCGCTTGGCGCATGGCCACGAAAAAGCCCGGCGCAACGGCCGGGCTCTTCTACGCAGATACTCTCGCTTTCATTCCGGATGCGGCGAAACCCGGACTGGTGTCAGGACTTCGAAAGGCCGAAACCGGCGTGCATGAAAGCTTACTTGTAAGGCACCGGTGCGGCGGCAGCTCGGTGACGTAGGTCTGCTGACCGTGGTGGAAGCAACCGCCAAGGGCGATGGTCGCGGTGATGACCGCAAGAGCAATGATGGTGCGCATGACTGATTCCCTCTACGCTACTGAGTACTCAACTTGGTACGCCGCCCATCTCACTCCGATCCGCTTGAGAAAGAGTTAATGCGCGCGCCAATTTAGAACGGCAGGCCAGGGGAAATCGCGCATAGCAAGAAACCCGGCGAAGAGGCCGGGCTTCTCGTTCGATAGGCTACCCACTGGCTGAAGGGGTAGGGCGCGGAAAACTCCGCATGGCGGCCCGGGATCCCGCGCGTTCGCCGATCGGGCCAGGCCGCCGGGGCGAAGGCGGGTGACGCGAACACCAGACCGCCGTTCGCCCTCCATCAAGGCTAGAGGTGATGTCTGGCGCCGCTTTGCGCTGGATCAAGGCGTGGATTGTGTGGGCCCTAACGCTGCCAGCCGCGTCTGGATTCTGGCCGGTCACAGTTCCGCGCCGAGCGCCGCGACGCTCTGCTTGAATTCCTGAATGCGGACGAGGTTGTGATACTCGGAAAGCCGGACAGGCCAGCCGTCCTCGAACGTCCAGAAATTTGCGATCGTCGTTTCGAGATCGATATCCGTCTCGCGATGGCGGTAGCGCACGGGAATTTCGACGCCGGCGCGAGCCTCCTGAAAGATCAAGCCGCTGGTGTCGAACTGGAGAATTTCGAAGTCGTCGGCGATCACGCCGAGCCGGGCGATCGAGGCCGCCTTGCCACGCTGGTACCGCCAAGGGGATGAATGTCCGTCGGGATGTGAATGACGTGGCAAAAATCGTCAGGCAGGTAGCTCGCGAACCATTCCATGTCTTGAGCGCGCCACGCATCGTAGATCTCGCAGACGATGGTCTCCGGCCTGGTCATCATGCCTCCCTTCGAAGCGTTGCCGCGTCATATGATGTTAGGACGTGTGCTGTATATTTTTGGCGTGCGCGTGTGATACCGCGTTTCGGCGCGTTCGCGTCGCGCGAGTTCGAATTATGGTGAAGCGCGACTTGAGTTACGCGGCGCGGCCGGCGCCTTAGCGCCGCGCCTTCTTCA
>NZ_LPWD01000347.1 GCF_001723295.1 Methyloceanibacter marginalis | reverse complement strand
TGCTCCAAGGCCTTTGCGACGCGGCCACGGCAAGCCATAGCGTGGGCTATACCAGCCCCTCGCAGTTCAGCCGCGAGTATCGCCGCCTGTTCGGATTGCCGCCGCAGCGCGACATTGCACGGCTCAAGACGTTTCCGGACGGCTTCATCGCCGCCTGATCCGGCGCGCGAACATGAACGCCAGACAACCGGGAGTTCAAAAACGGGTTCACCCGGGTTGTGGGAAACCTCCACCATCAACCGAGAAGAACGGAACAAGCCGGGCTCGGGGATGCGTGAACAGGATGGAGACACCCATGACCAAGCTCAATCGCATGATCCTGATTTCCGTTGCCGCCCTGATGAGTGCCGCCGTGACCACGAGCGCCATGGCCGCATCGAAACAGGACTGTAGGACATACGCCGAGAACGCCGTATTTCAGTCCAACACCATGCAGGCGCAGAACCGCGGCTGCACCGGCTGGCGCTGGCATAATTGGTATGACGGGCATTACAGCTGGTGCCGCAAGGTTTCGAAAGATACGGCTAGGGCCGAATATTGGGTCCGCCAGCAGACCATCGCCAACAACGGCCCCTGCTAGCGGCTTCAAGAGCTTAGAAGCATCGCCCGGCAAAATTGCCGGGCGATCGCTTGCCTTTTTGCCGCGCCCCTCAAGGCAAATTGCCCCCCCGTGCTATAGAGACCGTGGGCCTGGCCGTCCCTGGCTCAGGTTGCGCTCAAACAAGGGGATACTGATGGAGCAACACAATAATCGGTCCTGGATGACCGTCGCCGGCCTTCTCGTGGCCGGTCTTTTTATCGTCGGACTTGCCGTTTTCACCAGCAAGCCATTCCAAGAAACGTTTTGCAAGCCGAAGCCATCCACGAGACGGCGGCGGAATCCACGCAAGCGGAGCCGTCTGAGTCTGCGGACGAAGAGCCGTCCAAGGCCGCCCAAGACAAACCTGCCGGCACCGCGGCGGAAGAGTCGTCCGAAGTTGCGGAGGCGGCGCCAGCCGAAGCCGCCGAGGAGACGCCAGCCAAGCCTGCAGACGAACCACCGTCGGAGGTCGCTGCCGCCGAGGATGCGCCCACTGCCGCAGAGGAAGCTGCGGAGACGAAGTCAGAGGCCACTGCTGCCGACGAGGAAGCCGCGGAGGAAAAGGGCGAAACGGCTGGGGCCGCGGACGAAGCGGCTGCCGCCGGGGAAGATCTGTGCTGCAAGCAAGGCGACGAGACACCGCCGCTCGAGCTGGTGCAGCAAGTGCCCCCGGGCGGGCTGCACAATCCCTACGACTGGAAGAAGCTGGTGGCGGAGTCGCCCGAGGACTATCTCGTGAAGCAGTTCCGTCTCCCGGGCTGCAACGAGTGTCACGGCGGCGGCGGCGGCGGCGGCTTCTGCCCGGCCTATCCCAAGGCGTCTGGTTCTGGGGCAACACCGACGACGTGTTGTTCCGGCTGATTGCGATGGGCTCCAAGGCTCTGGAGGAGCAAGGCTTCACACGCATTCAGTGGGGCACCGTGAAAGCGCCGATGCCGGAAATGGGACACGTCATCAAGACGTCGGACCACCTCTGGAAGATCGTTTCCTTTATCCGGTCGATCAACCTCCGGGAACCAACCCGCCGGAGAAGGTGATCCCCGGACGCTATACCCCGCCCGGAGACAAGGCGGCCGAGTAGCAATCCGCACCAGAAGGCATCGCCCGGCCCCGCGCCGGGCGTTTCCTTTTTCAGGCGTCATACCGGCGCAAGCCGGTATCCAGTGCGCGAAGCGCGAAACGCCACTCCTCCGCTCGTCCCCGCGCAGGCGGGGACCCAGCATGTAATTTTTCTCTGGATTCCCGCTTTCGCGGGAATGAGCGGA
>NZ_LPWD01000346.1 GCF_001723295.1 Methyloceanibacter marginalis | reverse complement strand
CTTTTCGGCGGCAAACCATGTTGGTTGCCGCTCCTGGCAGCGGACGCCTCTGAGTGGTAGCCTCCAGGGTTCAGTAAGAGTTGAGGGTTTGCGGCGTGGCCTCACCGTCTAAAGCGGGCGAAGCGCGTCGGCACGCGGCCGCCTGCGCTCAAGTCCGGCTACCCGGCGACCCGCCTCAGACGCAACCGGCGGGCCGACTGGTCGCGGCGGCTGGTGCGCGAGACGGCGCTGACGCCCGACGATCTCATCTGGCCGCTCTTCGTCATCGACGGCGAACGGGCCCGGTCCGAGATCGAGTCGATGCCGGGCGTGGCGCGGCTCTCCATCGACCTCGCCGTGCGTGCGGCGGAGGACGCGGCGGCGATCGGACTACCGGCCATCGCGCTGTTCCCCAACACCGAGCCTAGCTTACGCGACGAGGCGGCAAGCCAGGCCTTACACTCCGGGCAACCTCGTGTGCCGGGCGGTGCGCGCCATCAAGCAAGCGGTCCCCGAGATCGGCATCATCTGCGACGTGGCGCTCGATCCCTATACGAGCCATGGCCATGACGGCCTGCTCGACGAGGATGGCACGGTCGACAACGACCGCACGCTTCAGGCGCTCATCACCCAGGCTTTGGTTCAGGCGGAAGCGGGCTGCGATATCCTCGCCCCGTCCGACATGATGGACGGACGCATCGGCGCCATCCGCGCTGCGCTCGAGGAGAACGGCTTCACCGACACGCAGATCCTGAGCTATGCGGCGAAATACGCCTCTGCGTATTACGGGCCATTCCGTGACGCGGTCGGTTCGGGCGTGCAACTGCGCGGCGACAAGAAGACTTATCAGATGGACCCGGCGAACGGCGACGAGGCGTTGCGCGAAGTCGCGCTCGACATTTCCGAAGGCGCCGACATGGTCATGGTGAAGCCGGGGATCGCCTATCTCGACATCGTGTGGCGCGTGAAGGAGGCCTTCAAGCTGCCGACCTTCGTCTATCAACCTCCGGCGAGTACGCGATGCTCACCGCAGCCGCCGAACGCGGCTGGCTCGACCGCGACCGTGTGATCCTTGAAAATCTGCTGGCGTTCAAACGGGCCGGCGCCGATGCGATCTTTACCTATTTCGCACCCGAAGTTGCGCGGCGGCTGAAGGACGAATTCTAGGCTGCCCTACCCACCTAGTCGGTGACCTTCATGTTGGTGAAGAGCACCGTCGCCTCTTTCTGCTTGTCGAAATTGTCACCGGAAATGCCGAAGCGCCAGCCGTCCCTTGGTGCCTGTCCCCTCAGCTCACGCACCTTGGTGCCGTTGATATAGAAGGCCAGCGTGTCGCCCTGGGCATTCACGCGCAGCGTGTTCGAGGCGCCGGGGGACGTGTTGATCGCCGGCGTGTCGATATTCGCCGCGATGGTACCGAGCCAAGCGCCGTCCTGCTTGCGCGCAATCCAGAACCGCCCGTTGTTGAGAATGCCGAACTGGTAATAGGTGCGGTTGTCCTCGCCCCAGAACAGCAGCCCCGCGCCGAGGATCGGCAGGTCGCCGCCTTGCGGCCAGACGGCTTCGGTGCAGATATCCGCATTCTTGACGGTGTACGTGACGTTGAGGTTCGACTGCATGTCGTCGGCGGGCAGCTTGAAGATGAACGAGCCGTCCTTCATCTCCACCGTGTCCTTGTGCGACCAGCCGCCGGCCTCGTCCTCGAACGTGTCCTCGAAGATGATCTCGCTGCCGTCGCACGCCAGCGCCTGAGCGCCCGTGGCAAGCAGGCCCGCGAGCGCAAGGCTCAACACCGCTATCCGCATCCCGGGCTCCCCGTAAGCCGCGTGGCGTCCAAGGAGAATCCTTAAACCGTCGCCTCGAACTCGGCAACCGGCGCGCGCGTTGTACACGTATCCGCGCCTTTGCCAGATAGCATGCGCTTGTCGCTGCTACCGGCAATCCCCATCTTCAAAGCGTGACGCGATCCGATTCGGAGACAGCATGACCGACCAGAAGACGACTCCCACCGGCACCGGCTTCGCCGACCAGCCGCACGCTTACAATCCCGTGACCCAGCCGCAGCTCTTCGAGGCCGTCATCGGGAAACGCTTCGTCGCTTTCATTATCGACGCCATCATTATTCTGGCGCTGACGGTTCTGGCCTATGTAGCCGTGGCGGTGCTGGGCATCATCACGCTGGGCCTGGCCTGGCTCCTGTTCGGGATCGTTTTCCCGGCGGTCGGCCTGGGCTACAACGCGCTCACCATCGGCGGCCCCAACTCCGCCACCATCGGCCAGCGCGTGATGGGGCTTACAGTGCCCATGTGGTACGGCGGCAAGGTGACGCCCCTGATCGCCGCCTTCCATGCGCTGCTGTTCTGGTTCTCCTTGGTAATCTTCTGTCCCATCTTGCTCTGGGCCTTTTTCGACCAACGCAAGCGCTGCCTGCACGATATCCTGGCGGGCGTCCTGGTGATCAACAGGGGCTAGCTTTGAGCCATTCCAAGCTGCTTTGTGACAGCTTGGCGGATTGCGCGCCCCGCCTTCGATCCCGTAAGCTTGCCTTGGATTGACTTGGATTCGCTTCCGGTCGGTGAGACGTGACAGAACACAAGAGTAATTTTCCGGAGTTCTACATCACCGCGCCGCAGCCTTGCCCCTATTTGCCGGGGCGGCTGGAGCGGAAGCTGTTCACGCATCTCACGCGGGACAAGCCGGGCTTCCTCATCGACAATCTCTTGAAGGGCGGGTTCCGGCGCAGCCAGAACATCGCCTACATGCCCTATTGCGACGCCTGCTCGGCCTGTGTGCCCGTGCGAATCCTGGTGGGAGAGTTCGAGCCGCGGCGGTCCTTGAAGCGCATCGCCCGCGCCAATTTCGATCTCGTGGCCACACGGATGCCGCCGGCCCCGAGCTCCGAGCAGTACGCTTTGTTTCGAGATTATATCGAGGCGCGCCACGCGGACGGCGGCATGGCGGAGATGAGCGTGCTCGACTATTCGCTCATGGTCGAGGACAGCGTGGTGGAGACATTCGTCACCGAGTACCGGCTGAAGCCCGACAAGGAGACCGGCGAGACGCCTCTGATCGCCGTGGCGCTCTGCGACCGGCTCAGCGACGGCATCTCCATGGTCTACAGCTTCTACGATCCGGACGTGCCGGCGCGCACTTGGCACCTACATGATCCTCGATCACGTGGATTATGCGCGCGCGCAGGGCTACCCGTTCGTTTATCTCGGCTACTGGATCGAGGGCTCGCGCAAGATGCGCTACAAGGATCGCTTCCAGCCCCAGGAGCGTCTCACCTCGAAGGGCTGGGTGCGCAGCTAGGCGAGATCAGAAGCGGTCGCCGAACTTGCCCGACTGGGGAAGCCTCGGGGCGGCAAGCGTCCGGCTTGGGCGCGGGCGCCCCACCAATCGCGAAGTTCGGCGGATGACAGCGTAAAGCTGCGCTTGGCCGCGTCGAGATAGGTCAGACCTTCCTTCTTGGTAAAGGTCTTGGCGTCGGCCAGCCCGCCGTCCTTGTAGCGCTGCAGGCGCACGCCTTTACCGCGCGGCATCTCTGGCAACTCCTTCAGCGGGAACAGAAGCAGCTTCCGGTTGGCGCCGATCACGGCGACGCTGTCCCCCTCGACGGGTGTGCAGACGGCGGCCTCGTCATCACTCTTCACGTTCAAGATCTGCTTGCCTTTGCGCGTCATGGCGATGACCTCGTCTTCCGCCACGATGAAACCGTAGCCGCTCTCGGACGCCACCAGCAGCTTCCGCCCCGGCTCGTAAACGAACAGCTGGACGCAATCGCCCGCGTCCTCGATGTCCACCATGAGGCGGAAAGGCTCCCCATGGCCCCTGCCCCCCGGCAGCTTGTCGGCGGCGAGCGAATAGAAGCGTCCATTGGTGGCGAACAGCAGCAGCGTGTCCGTGGTCTGCGCGCGCAGGAAGGTCTTCAGCCGGTCGCCTTCCTTAAAGGCGAGGCTACCTTCCTCCACGGCATGTCCTTTGATGGAGCGGAGCCAGCCCTTCTCCGAAAGCACGATGGTCACCGGCTCTTTCTCGATCATCGCTTCGGCCAACTCGATCGCCACGTCGTCGGGTGCTTCGGCGAAGCTCGTGCGGCGGCGGCCGATCTCGGTCTTCTGGCCGAACTGCTCCTTTAGACCCTTGATCTCGTCGCCGATGCGGTTCCACTGCTTGTCCGTGGAGCGCAGCAGCGCGTTGAGCTCCTTGCGCTCCTTGGTGAGATCGTCGTGCTCGCGCTTGATCTCCATCTCCTCGAGCTTGCGGCAAGCGCGCAGGCGCATATTGAGGATCGCTTCGGCCTGAACTTCAGTGAGCTTGAAGGCTTTCATCAGAGCCGGCTTCGGCTCGTCCTTCTCGCGGATGATCTTGATAACCTTGTCGAGGTTCAAATAGACGATGAGGTAGCCGGCGAGCACCTCGAGCCGGTGGTCGATCTTGGCCAGCCGGAACTTGGAGCGGCGGACCAGAACCTCCAAGCGGTGGTCGAGCCATTCCTGCAAGACCTGCCTCAGCCCGAGCACGTTCGGGATCTTGCCGTGGCTCAGCACATTCATGTTGAGCGGCACGCGCGTCTCGAGCTCGGTCAGCTTGAACATCTGCTCCATGAGCAACTGCGGATCGACCGTGCGGCTCTTGGGCTCCAGAATGAGGCGCACGTCTTCGGCGGATTCATCGCGCACGTCCGCCAGCAGCGACAGCTTCTTGGCCTGCAACAGCTCGGCGATGCGCGCGACCAGCCGCGCCTTCTGCACCTGATAGGGAATCTCGGTGACGACGATCTGATAGGTGCCCCGGCCGGTGTCCTCTTGCTCCCAGCGGGCGCGCAACCGGAACGAGCCGCGGCCCGTCTTGTAGGCCTCGAGGATCTGCTCGCGCGGCTCCACGATTGATCCCGCCCGTCGCAGGTCGGGTCCGGGCACGAACGTCACCAGCTTGTCGGCGGTGGCCTTCGGGAACTTGATGAGGTGGAGCGCCGCATCGCACAGCTCGCCCACATTGTGCGGCGGGATGTTGGTCGCCATGCCCACGGCAATGCCGGAGGCGCCGTTCGCCAGAAGGTTTGGAAAATTGGCCGGCAGCACCGACGGCTCGAGCTCGCGCCCGTCGTAGTTCGGGCGGAAGTCGACCGTGTCCTCGTCGATGCCTTCAAGGAGTTGGGCGGCGACTGCCGTGAGGCGCGCCTCGGTGTAGCGGTCCGCGGCGGGGTTATCCCCGTCGATATTGCCGAAATTCCCCTGGCCGTCGACCAGCGGATAGCGCACGGCGAAGTCCTGGGCGAGGCGCGCAAGCGCGTCGTAGATCGCCTGGTTTCCATGGGGATGGAAGTTGCCCATGGTGTCGCCGACGATCTTGGCGCATTTGCGGAACTCGCCGGTTGGGCCGAGGCGGAGCTGCTGCATGGCGTAGAGCAGGCGCCGGTGCACGGGCTTGAGCCCGTCGCGCACATCCGGAAGCGCCCGGTGCATGATGGTGGAGAGCGCGTAAGCGAGATAGCGCTCTTCCAGCGCGTCTTTCAGACTGACCGGCTCGATCGGCCCCGAATCAGGGGGCGCTGCGCGTTTTCCCATATGTCGCGCTTAGCGCATCGCTTCGCCACGCTCAAGGCGTTGCTTGCCGCGCCGGATTTCGATCCGGCGGCGGCGGAAGCGGCTTTTCGGGCGGATCGCGAAGGCAAGACGTGTCGACGAACATCTGCACGGAGACGTAATACCACTGGTTGCCGTGTTTCGCGCCCGCGACACCGACGCCAATCTCCGTCGAGGCCGAGCGCAACGCGCGCTCGTGGCCCGGCGACCCTTTCCAGAAGCGCATGGCTTTGGCCATGGCCGCCTCGACCGTGGCGCGATTTGGCCGCGTCCAGGATTGATGCCAGTTCTCGCCGCGAAACTTGCAATACCTGACGCCCGCCGCGCGCACGCGCTCCGCGGGGCTGCGCCCGTCAGCGCGGTGACCGGTCTTATTGTTGAGGGCAAGATACCGCGCGTAACGCTGCGCCGCTTGAGTGGCGCCCGCGCTCTCGCGCAACGGGGCAAGGCCGCTCGCCGCGCGGTACGCATTGGTCTCGCTGATGATCGTCGTCCTCGCGCTTGCGGGAACGGCAAATTCCTGTGCGTGGGCACTGAAGGCACAAGCCGGTGTGACGCTCAGCAGGGCAAGCCACGTCAATTTGTTGGCGGAGAACACGGCTACGCCGACAGGGCCGCCGCCTGCCCCCGGGACAGCAAGTCGAGCAGGCGCTCGCGGGCCGACGGCAGCGTTCATGCCGTGGGGCTCGAGCACGTCGCGTTCCAAGAAAAACCCGGTGAGCGCGAAGCCGGCGGCGATATCGGTCTCGCGCAACGGCGCGGTCTCGTCCAGCAGGAACCCAGGCAGCGCCAGCAGCTTCTCGCTGTACGGCGCTCCGGCCTCGCGCGACACGGCACGACCTGAGCGCGGCGACACGTAGATCAGATCCTCCAGGACGCCGGTCGCCGCACACACCGAGAGATCGAGGCCGAAGCCAAGCTCCTGGAGTAGCTGATACTCCCAATAGACGAGAAGCGTGGGCCAGATGTCGGGCTCGCCAAACGAGCGAAGCACATGCAGCGTCGTGGCGTAGAGTTCGGGATGGGGGGTCGCGCTCGGGGAGAAGCTTGACGAGTTCACCCAGCGTGCCGATGGCGGCGAGCGCGCGCGGATCGTCGAGGACGCGAGCGCCGTTGGCCTCCATTAGTTCCACGTTGAAGCCGCCGAGATGCTCGGAAAGCCGAGCCCGCCAGGTTACGCGCACCATGTTGCCGGGCTGGAGCGTTGGGCGGATACGACGTGACCGGCCTCCCCGGACGAGTCCGAGATGCCGGCCGTGTTCGAGCGTCAAGATCTCAGCGATCAGTCCAGCCTCGCCCAGCGGCCTGCCGCTCAGGAAGATTCCTTCGTCGCTCCAGTCCATCGGCTACCCTAGGGTGCAAACGCGATCCCACTCAAGGTCCGACGTCCTGGGCTAGCCCCCAGTGCCCGTGTCCGTTCCGACGGTGCCGACACTGCCTGACTCGGTCGGCATCTCGCTCGACGGGTTGTAGCTCGGACCGCCCACGGTTCCTGGAGACGTCTCGACTGTCGGCGCCGTCGGGTTCATGCCACTGCCCGAGGGGCCCGTCGGCTGGAGGGACTGTTGCGTACCGCCGATGGCACCAGGCGTGGTGCCGTTGGCTTGCCCCGAGCTGCCCGCAGTCGGGCTCGCGGCATGGGCCAGCGAGCGCCGAGAAGCAACGCGGCGCCGGCCGAAATCGAGAGGATCTTCTTCATCTTCGGACCTTTCTTGCGTTCAGTCGTGAAAGGTCAACCCGCACGGGTTCAGCCGGTTCCCGCAGGCCTCGCTATCCTTTTGGATAGTCCAGGCCCATCTCGCGGAAGCGTTCCGGGTCTTCGCCCCAGCGCTCGCGCACCTTCACGAAGAGAAACAGGTGGACCGGTGTTCCGGCGATCTCGGCGATCTCTGCCCGGGCCGCGGAGCCGATCTCCTTGATCATGGCGCCCTTGGCGCCGAGCACGATGCGCCGCTGGCTCTCGCGCTCCACGAAAATGGTCTGCTCGATGCGGACGCTGCCATCCTTCAGCTCTTTCCATTCCGTCGTCTCGACGGTGAGCGCGTAAGGCAACTCCTCGTGCAGGCGCAGGAACAGCTTCTCCCGGGTGATCTCGGCGGCGGTCTGGCGCAGCGAGGCGTCGGAGAGCTGATCCTCCGGAAAGAGCCATGGGCCCGGCGGGACCGCCGCGGCGAAATAGGTTTTAAGGTCGTCGACACCGTCGCCGGTGAGCGCAGAGACCATGAACACCTGATCGAAGGCCTTCAGGGCCTGAAGATCGGCGGTGAGGCGCAACAGGTCCGGCTTCTTGACAAGATCGACCTTGTTCAAGACGGCAAGCGTCGGCCGCCGGATGTCGGGCAGATGCTCGACGATGGGCGCGAGCTTGTCGTCGAGCCCGCGCGCGGCATCGATGACCAGCGCGACGATGTCGGCGTCGGCGGCCCGGTCCCAGGCCGCTTGCGCCATGGCGCGATCGAGCCTCCGCTTCGGCTGAAAGATGCCTGGCGTGTCGACCAGGATTACTTGGGCGTCACCAGCAATAAAGAGACCGCGGACGGGGCCGCGGGTGGTCTGCGCCTTATGGGTGACGATAGACACCTTGGCGCCGACCAGCGCGTGGTGAGGGTGGACTTGCCGCTATTGGGCGCGCCGATTAGCGCGACGAAGCCGCAGCGTGTGTTGCCGTCTTGGGTCTCAGTCATTGGCGGGCGGGCGCCAGACGCCCTCGCGCACCAGCATGGCGAAGGCCGCTGCCTGCTCCGCCTGGCGCTTGTTCGCGCCCTCGCCGCGTTCCGGCGCGACGCCCTCGACCTGGACCTCCGTGGTGAAGCGCGGCGCGTGATCGGGGCCTTCGCGCGCGATCTCCAAATAGCGCGGCAGCGGTAATTGCCGCCCCTGCGCCCATTCCTGAAGCACGGATTTAGCGTCGGGCGCCGCCTCCTCCAACTCGCCGAGATAGGGCTCCCAATCGCGATGGATCACACGGCGCGCGACCTCGTAGCCGCCGTCGGCGAAAATGGCGCCGAGCACCGCCTCGCAGGCATTGGCGAGAATGGTCTTCTTGGCGCGGCCGCCGGATCCGGCCTCACCGCCGCTCATGATGATGAAGTCGCCGAGATTCCAGCTTTGGCCGATCTCGGCACAGGTCTCCGTGCGCACCAGATGATTGAACCAGCGGGCGAGAACGCCTTCGCTCTCCTCGGCGAAACGGGTGGTCAACAGCTCCGCGATGGCCAGACCCAACACCCGGTCGCCCAGGAACTCGAGACGCTCATTGTCCTCGTTGGGCTTGGAGTCGGGGCGCGCGCTCGCATGGGTCAGGGCCAGCTTGAGCAGCGATGGCTCCGCGAAGTCATGCCCGAGCCGGGCAGAAAGCTGGCTGAGATCACTGGTCCGCCGCTTGGACAAGGCTTAGTGCACCACCGAGAAAATCCGGTCCCAGCGCACTTCCGTCGGCCAATCCCAGACCTTCCAGAAACTCGAGTCCTCGTCGATGGAGAAGAAGATCACTTGCGCCTTCCCCACCAGGTTGACGAAGGGCACGAAGCCGACCTCGGACAGAAAGCGGCTGTCGGTGGAGTTGTCTCGGTTGTCGCCCATCATGAAAAAGTGATTCTCGGGGACTTTATAGACCTCGGTGTTGTCGCCGAAGCCCGTCATCGAGGTCGAGCACCGGATAGCCCCTGTTGGGCAGCGTCTCTTTGTACGCGCCATCTGGCGTTCGCGGCCCGAAGAGCCGGTCACCACATAGTCGTCGATCTTCACCTTCTCGACGGCCTGGCCGTTGATGTGCAGCACGCCGTGGATCATCTGAATCTCGTCGCCGGGAAGGCCGATCACCCGCTTGATGTAGTCCGTCTCGTTGTCGCGCGGCAACTTGAACACGACCACGTCGCCGCGGTTGGGCTCGCTCGCCCAAATGCGTCCGGGAAACAGATTGAATCCGAAAGGAAACGAGTAGCGGCTGTAGCCGTAGCTATATTTGGAGACGAACAAATAGTCGCCGACCAAGAGCGTCGGGATCATGGAGCCCGACGGGATGTTGAACGGCTGAAATAGAAATACGCGTACGATCAGGGCCAGGATCAGCGCATGCACGATGACGCGGACCGTGTCCCTGGTACTCCCTTTAGCTTCCATCTTTTCGGCGTCCACGCTCATGCGGAAGCTCTCCTCGGTTTATCCCGGCGCCCCCGTCCCCTGCCCCCAACGTGTCGGGACTGGCGCCCCTATAGCCTCTCCTCATGGTTCAAGCAAACCGCTCAGTCGCGGGCTAGAACCTTCAGGGCGGAGATAATGACGATGGCTTGGGCCGTGGGAAAATCGTCGGTGATCGTGAGATCGATGCGGACTTCATGTCCTTCCGGTGTCAATTCGCGGAGCACCCGGGCGGCACCCCCCGTCAATTCCAGCGTGGGCCGTCCAGACGGCAAATTTACGACGCCCATGTCGCGCCAGTAGACGCCGTGGCGAAATCCCGTCCCCAACGCCTTGGCACAGGCCTCCTTGGCGGCGAACCGCTTGGCGTAAGAGGCGGCGCGCAAGCTCCGCCGGTCGGACTTGCGGCGCTCCGTGTCCGTGAAAACGCGCGTCAAAAAGCGCTCGCCATAGCGCTCGATCGTCTTCTCGACGCGCCGGATGTCGATAATGTCGTTGCCGAGTCCGAGGATCATCACGCGTGATCCGCCTTTTCGCGTGCGCTCTCGCGCAATGCTTGCCGCCCTCTGTCCATGGCCGCGCGCATGCGCCGAATGCTGTCTCCGAGCCCGACAAACACCGCCTCCCCCATGAGGTAGTGTCCGATATTGAGCTCGACGATCTCCGGCAGCGTGGAAATCGTCTCCGCCGTCTCGTAGTCGAGACCGTGGCCGGCATGAACTTCTAGGCCGAGGCCGCGCGCAAGAGTCGCGCTTTCTTTGATGGCGCGCCACTCGGCGTCCGCCTCGCTCTTGCGTCCCTGGGCCAGGGCGTCGCACCAAGCGCCCACGTGAATTTCGATGGCCGGCGCTTTTATGCGCGACGCAGCCTCGATCTGCCGGCGCTCGGCGGCGATGAACAGCGAGACCTGGATGCCCGCATCGACCAGCTCGGCGATCACGGGAGCCAGCGCGTTGTGCTGCGCGGCCACGTCGAGGCCGCCTTCGGTGGTGCGCTCGGTGCGCTTCTCGGGCACGATGCATGCGGCATGGGGCTTGGTCTTGAGCGCGATCGCTTGCATCTCTGGCGTTGCCGCCATTTCCAAATTCAGCGGACAATCGAGCTCGGCGATGAGTCGTGCGATATCGTCGTCGCGAATATGCCGGCGATCTTCGCGCAAATGGGCCGTGATGTTGTCGGCGCCCGCTTCCACGGCGAGCTTCGCGGCGCGCAGCGGATCGGGATGGAAGCCGCCGCGCGCGTTCCGCAGCGTGGCGACGTGGTCGATATTGATGCCGAGTCGGATCGGGGGCGCGCTCATCAGACCTCCATCGCTTCGCGTCGCGCGATCAGTGCACGGCGGCGGTGTTGGTAGGCGTTCACCGCGGGTCTCACGAGGACATAGCTCAGCGCCGCAAGCGCGAGCCCTACGGGAATCGCGCCGAGCGTCATCGGCTTCAGAAGCGGCCAGATCTGGTCCGTCTGGAAGACCCCTTCCGACAAATCGAGATGCAGATCCTTCGCGCTGCCGCCGAGCATTAGGGAACCGACCTCGAAGGTGGCGATCCAGAAGAACGCATATGTCAGCGGGTTGCCGACGAAGGTACCCAGGATAGCGGCAACGATGCTGCCGCCGATGATCCAGGCCGTCAGCGCCGCCAACACCATGTGGAAGCCGATGAAGGGAGTCGCCGAGACGAAGACGCCGGCGGCGAAGCCGAGGGCGACCGCATGCGGCGTGGCACTCAGGCGGCGGACGCGATGAACGATGTAGCGGGTCGAGCGGCTCCAGCTGCGCCGGGGCCACAGATGCACGCGCAACCGCTCAAGAAAGCTCTCCGCCTTTCGGCGCCTGAACAGCATCACTACCTCGTTCCAAGGACGCTCAGTCGTAGTGGCCGGCGCCGGGGCCCATTGGCGGCTGAGCCCTACCATATTTGGGCTTAATTTCTCCATATGCCAGGGCTTTGGGCCGGTTTAGCCTTCGGCGCGCGCCGCGCTACTGACCACGTCCTTGGCGCGCAATCCCACCAGGATCTCGTTCAGATGCTGGAGGTCCCAGACATCCAGATCGATGAGCATCTCGGTGTAATCCGGGACCTGGTTGGTCATCTTGACGTTCTGGATGTTGCCGTCGGCCTCGCCGATGACGGCGGCGATCTGAGCCAGACTGCCCGGCTCGTTCATTGCGGTAACCGCGATCTTGGCGGGGAAGCGCTGCGGGTTGTCCTCGTCGATATCCCAGGTGACGTCGATCCAGCGCTCCGGTTCTTCGTCGAACGCCTTCAGCGCATTGGCGTGGATCGGGTAGATGGTGATCCCCTGCCCCGGCGTGAGAATGCCGACAATGCGGTCACCGGGAACGGCACCCCCGTCGGCGAAGTTGACGGGAAGATCGCCGCGCAATCCGCGGATGGGAATGCCGCTTGCGCCTTCGGGTCGGCCGCGCCCGGCCGATCCGGGCCAGCGGAACTTCAGCCCCATCACCTTGCCGAGTCCAAACCAGCCCTCCTCGGTGCGCTTCACTTGGCGGCGGCGCTTCACCGGCTCGGCCGACTTTTCCTCGGGGAACACGGCACGTAACACGTCGGCGGAGGCAAGCTCACCGCGCCCCACGGCGGTCATGACGTCCTCGGCGGTCTTTTGTGACAGCCGCGCCAGCGCCGCGGTCAAGCTCTCCTCGCTGAAGGTCTTGTCGCGGCGCTGAAAGGCGCGGTCGAGAATTTCGCGGCCGAGCTTGCCGTATTGCGAGCGAACCGCGTCGCGCGTTGCCCGTCTAATGGAGGAGCGGGCCTTGCCAGTCACGGCGATGCTCTGCCAGGCGACGGGCGGCAACTGTGCCGCCGAGCAAATGATCTCCACTTCGTCGCCATTCCTGAGCTGCGTGGCGAGCGGCATGGGCCGGCCGTTGATCTTGGCGCCGACGGCGGTGTTGCCGACGTCGGTATGCACCGCATAGGCGAAATCGATGCAGTTCGCCCCGCGCGGCAACGCGATCAGCCGGCCTTTCGGCGTGAAGCAGAACACCTGATCCTGGAACAGCTCCAGCTTGGTGTGTTCCAGAAACTCTTCCGGGTTGTCGCCCTCGAGCAGCATCCCCACCAGATGGCGCAGCCAGCGATAGGCGTTCGAGTCCTGCGACGGTACCTTCTTCGCGCCGTTGGCGCCGTTCATGTCCTTGTAGAGCGCGTGCGCGGCGACACCGAATTCGGCGATGGAGTGCATCTTCTCGGTGCGGATCTGAAGCTCGACGCGCTGGTGCCGCGGGCCGACAATGGTCGTGTGGATCGACTGATAGTCGTTCTGCTTCGGATTGGAGATGTAGTCCTTGAAGCGTCCCGGCACCGCATGCCAGGTCGTGTGCACCACGGCGAGCGCATGATAGCAGTCCGGAACCTGTGGCACGACGATGCGGAAGCCGTAAATGTCCGAGAGCTGCTCCAGCGAGATCTGCTTACGCTCCATCTTGCTCCAGATGGCGTAAGGCTTCTTCTCGCGCCCGGCGACGACGCCCTTGACCTTGGCCTCTTTCAGCTTGGTGGTCAGGGCGCTCTCAATTTCATCGATCAAGCCTTGGTTGCGCTCGCGCAAAATCTTCAGGCGCTCGACCACGGCCGCGTAGGCCTCCGGGTTCAGCCAGCGGAAAGCATGGTCCTCCAGCTCTTCGCGCAACCACTGCATGCCCATACGCCCGGCGAGCGGCGCATAGATGTCCATGGTTTCCTCGGCGATGATCCTGCGCTTCGCCGGCCGCATATGCTTGAGCGTCCGCATGTTGTGCAGGCGGTCGGCGAGCTTCACGAGGAGTACGCGGATGTCGCTGGAGATGGCCAGCAGCAGCTTGCGGAAATTTTCCGCCTGCTCCGCCTTCTTGGTGACCAGGTCGAGCTTCTTGATCTTGGTGAGGCCATCGACCAGCGTGCCGATCTCGGCGCCGAACAGCGCGTCGATCTCGGTGCGGGTCGTGCCGGTATCCTCGATGGTGTCGTGGAGAAGCGCTGTGGCGATAGTGGCGTCGTCGAGACGCATCTCGGCCAGGATGGCGGCGACCTCAAGCGGATGGGAGAAATAGGGCGCGCCGGACGCACGTTTCTGGTTGCCGTGCGCCTTCATGGCGTAGACATAGGCGCGGTTGAGCATCGCCTCGTTGGCGGTCGGCTGATAGCTCAGCACGCGCTCGACCAGCTCATATTGCCGGGTCATGGCCCTAGCCTTCTCGCATCACCGTGAGCACGACGCGCCATACCGGAGGATGCCGTTCCCCGGCATCCTACAGGACGCGTCGTGTTCTGGGTTCCGGCTTTCGCCGAAACGACAATGGAGATGCGGCAGCCTGGAATAGGCAAGCCAGCGGCGCGCCGCGCTGATCCGGGAGCGAACTCAGCGTGCGCGCGGTCCCGCATTCGAGCCATCCGAAGGGGCCTGAGTCGCCATCCGGCGCAACAGCTCCTCCTCGGACATACGGTCGATCTGCGTATCGCTCGACTGATCGTCCTGGCCGATGACAGGCATCCGCGTGTCTTGGGACAGCATCGGCACCGCTTCCGCCTCGGGCTCATCCACCTCGACATATTTCTGCATGGAGTGGATGAAGTCTTCCTTGAGGTCGTCGGGAGAGATCTTCTTTTCCGCGAGCTCGCGGAGGGCCACGACCGGGTTCTTGTCGTTGTCGCGCTGCACGGCGATCTGAGCGCCGGCGGAAATCGTACGGGCGCGATGGCCCGCCAAGAGCACGAGCTCGAAGCGGTTCGGAATCTTGTCGACACAATCCTCGACGGTGACGCGAGCCATCTGGTGATCCTTTTGAAATTGGGCAGGTTTAGACCCTATTTATGCAGTTCGCGGACGCCTGGCAAGCCGCCCGCGGGATTAAAGCGCCCGCATCACTTGGCCTTCGCCGGACCCGGCAACGCCTCGCCACAGCTCTTGAGCGGTCCTTTTCGTCACCGGATGACGCCAGTTCGGCGCCACATCGAGCAACGGACGCAGGACGAATGGCCGTTTTTCGATCCACGGATGCGGCAGAACGAGCGGCCGGGCGCGGCCCGGGCAAAGCGCGGCATGTTGCCCCGCCCAATGCTTAACGCGGCCCTTGTAGTCCAAAATGTCCAGATCGAGGGTGCGGGGGCCCCAGGGGCTCCCGCCGCGGCGCCCCGCCGCCCGTTCGATTTGCTTCAGCCGTCTCAGCAGCGCTTCCGGCGGCATGGCCGTCTCGATCAGGGCGACGGCATTCACATAAGGGGGCTGGCCGGCCCGCCCCACCGCCGCCGTCTCGTAGAAGCGCGATACCGCCTCCACCGCGATGCCGCCGGTCCCGAGTTCGCGGAGCGCGCGCGCGATCGTTTCGGCGGGTGTCCCCCACGGTCCGGGACAATTTCCGCCCAATCCTACCAGCGTCTGAGACATTGCGACCAATTGCGAAGTGTCCATGGCGTGCATACCTGTAATGGGACGTTGCTTCGTCCGCGCTTCTTGTAGCGCGCCATCATATTTTTTGAGTGGTTAGGATCCGAAATGAATTTCTACCCGACGGAGCGCATCGCGCTCTTCATTGACGGCGCCAATCTTCATGCCGCCGCAAAGTCTCTCTCTTTTGACATCGATTACAAACGCCTGCTGACGCTGTTTCGGTCGAAGGGCCAACTCGTGCGCGCGCTTTACTACACCGCCCTCGCCGAGGATCAGGAGTACTCCTCGATCCGGCCTCTGATCGATTGGCTGGATTATAACGGCTACACCATGGTGACGAAGCCGACCAAGGAGTTCGTCGACGCCGCCGGCCGCCGGAAGATCAAGGGCAATATGGATATCGAGCTTGCGGTCGATGCCATGGAGCTTGCCGACCATCTCGATCATCTCGTCATCTTCTCCGGCGACGGCGATTTCCGTTCGCTGGTCGAGACGCTCCAGCACAAGGGCAAGCGCGTTAGCGTGGTCTCGACGCTTTCAACGAACCCGCCAATGGTCGCCGACGAGTTGCGGCGCCAGGCGGACCAGTTCATCGACCTTGCCAGCTTGCAAGACGAAATCGGCCGCGATCCGGCCGATCGGGCGCACCGTGAGCAGCGCCGCCGTCAGGAGCCCGAGCCGCTCGACGAGTTCGAGGAGAGCGACCTTATCGAGACCTGATCGCCGCGAGCATCTAGCGTTGGGCGCGCCGGAACGCTAGGCATGGCGCCATGTCGCCCTCTCCTGCCTTACCGGAACCGGCCAGGGACTGTCCCCTATGCCCACGGCTCGTGGCCTTCCGTCACGAGAACGAAGCGGCACATCCGGATTGGTTCAACGGTGCGGTGCCCTCCTTCGGCCCGGAGACGGCGCGGCTTCTGATCGTCGGGCTCGCGCCGGGGCTCAAGGGCGCCAACCGTACCGCTCGCCCCTTCCTCGGAGACCATGCCGGCGAGCTACTATATCGCACGCTTCTGAAATCAGATCTCGCGCGCGGCACACACGACCTGTCAAATCCCGCGGCGCTTACGCTGGTGGATTGCATGATCACCAATGCCGTGCGCTGCGTGCCGCCGCAGAACAAGCCCACGGCCGATGAAATCAGAACCTGCCGGCAGTTCCTGGTCGCCCGCATAGAGGCGCTGCCGAATCTGCGCTCTCTGCTCGCCATCGGCCGTATTGCCCATGACAGCATTCTCGACACGTTCGCGCTGAAGAAGCGCGACTTTCCCTTCGCGCACGGCGCGCGGCACGCGTTGCCGAATGGGCTCGTTCTGTTCGACACCTATCACTGCTCGCGCCAGAACACGAACACGGGCCGGCTGACCACGGAGATGTTCGAAGCGGTGGTGGGCGAGGCTGCGGCAAGCCTGAAAGACTGAGTTGCTGGCGCCGCTCAAGTCGGGCATGATTTCCATGGGTTTCGGCATGTCCGTGGGGTCCCATGGCGGGGTTGGAAATCTCGCCGACCAAAGTCGGCTTTGTCATCGTTAAGGCTCGCGAGCTGGGCGCCAAGGTCGGCGCGTGGGACGAAGGCTCCGATCACGATGCGGAGTCGATTCTGGAGACTTCGCCGACGACTCCACCATGGCGGAGCTGAAAGAGTTCATCCACGATCTGAACGAAGACGAACAAGTGAGCCTAGTGGCGCTTGCTTGGATCGGCCGAGGCTCGTTCAGCGCCGACGAGCTCGAAGAAGCCCTGGAAACCGCGCGCTCCGAACGGACCAATCGCACCGAAGATTATCTGATCGGCATGCCGCTTCTCCCAGATTATCTGGAGGAAGGCCTGGACGCCCTTGGCTACTCGGTGGAGGACGCCGAAGACGACGCCATGGGCGATTAATGGGTGACTAGTTGGCGACTCGTCCGGCGACTTAAGCTGTCACCCTAGCGTCTCAAGCCAGCAAAGCACTTCGCCTGGATGTCCGGCCGGATCCATGACGGGAAAGAACACGCGTTCGATCACGCCATCTCGCACTGCAAGCGTGAGTCTTTTCAGGTAGGTCTCCCCGCCAGTTGCGAAACTGGGTAAAGCGAGTGCGGTGGCGAAGGCCGCTTCTCTGTCGCTCAGGATCGGGAACGGCAGCCGCAGCCGCTGCACCAGTTCGCGCTGATAAGCCGTGCTTTGAAGACTGAGGCCGAAGAGGCGCGTGTCGCGCTCCGCGAAACGCGTGGCAAGATCGCGGAACCCCTCGAGCTCCGGCGTCGAGCCGTGCGCGCCGGGAATATCGTCCCAGTTGGGCGGGTTGGGCCGGCCGGGGCGGCCGGTCCACGGATAGACGGCGATGACGCTCCGGCCACGAAGCCCCGCCAAGCCTATCGTCGTGCCGTCGGTGGCGGGCAGCGTGATGGGTGGGAGCGCCATGCCCGGCATCGCGAAATCGGCGCCGCCGTCCACCTCAGCCCTTCTCCCGCATGAGCCGGCCTTTTTGGCGCTCCCAGTCGCGCTTCTTCTGGGTCTCACGCTTGTCGTAGACCTTCTTGCCGCGGCCGAGCCCGAGCTGAAGCTTGGCGATCCCCCGGGCATTGAAATAGAGGCGCAACGGTACGAGCGCCATGCCTTCCCGTTGGATGGCCCCTAACAGCCGTGCCATCTCCTTCCTGTGCAGGAGGAGCTTCCGGTGCCGCGTCGGCGCGTGGCCCTCGCGCGCCGCGCCTTTGTACTCGGCGATATGCGCGTTGATGAGAAAGAGCTCGCCACGTTCATTGGAGGCGTAGGATTCGGCGATGTTCGCCTTGCCGGTACGCAGCGACTTCACCTCGGAGCCGGTCAGTACGATACCGGCTTCGATCGTGTCCTCGATCTCGTAGTTGAAGCGGGCTCTTCTGTTCTCGGCGACGAGCTTGCCGCTGTCGCTCTTCGGCGCCATGACTAAACCCTTCGGGCGTTAGGCCGCGGCGAGGCCAACGGCGGCCAAGGCGTCGTCGACGATCTTGCGCGTCGCGGCCCCGATCGGTGCGAGCGGCAACCGGGTCTCGTCGGACCCCAGACCGAGCTTGAAGGCCGCGTACTTGACCGGGCCGGGATTGGATTCCACGAACAAAGCTTCATGCAGCGGCATAAGGCGATCCTGTATCTCCAACGCGCGCTTGAAGTTTCCACCGAGGCAAGCGAGCTGAAACTCGGAGCAGAGCGCCGGCGCCACATTGGCGGTCACCGAGATGCAGCCTACCCCGCCATGGGCCATGAAGCCGAGCGCGGTCGCATCCTCACCGGACAGCTGGATGAACTCATGTCCCATCGCGCGCGCTGCTGGCTCACGCGCGCCAGATTGGCGGTCGCGTCTTTCACGCCGACGATGTTCTTCAGCTTGAACAGCCTCGTCATGGTCTCCACGGA
Organism: Methyloceanibacter marginalis; assembly: GCF_001723295.1. Taxonomy (GTDB): domain Bacteria; phylum Pseudomonadota; class Alphaproteobacteria; order Rhizobiales; family Methyloligellaceae; genus Methyloceanibacter; species Methyloceanibacter marginalis. Next base: position 135 of record NZ_LPWD01000346.1, on the reverse strand, counting down.
CATGTCGACCACGCTGCGGCCGGGGATGTTGTAGATGATGATGGGGATATCCGCGGCGTCGTTGACCGCCTTGTAGTGGAGATAGAGCCCCTCTTGCGTTGGCTTGTTGTAATAGGGCGTCACCACGAGCGCGCC
>NZ_LPWD01000345.1 GCF_001723295.1 Methyloceanibacter marginalis | reverse complement strand
CGCGCTGGCGCTCTCGATTGGCAACGCGCTGTCCTACGACGTCTTCTACAAGGGCCTGTACCCGGCGGCGCCGGTCAGCCGCCAGCTGTTCGTGGCCCGTCTCGCGATCATCGCGGTCGCAGGGCTTGCGGGGTGGGCCGCCTTGGCCGCGCCGGACGAGACCATGATGGCCGCGCCCGCGGCCTTCTCGCTCGCGGCCAGCGCATTCCTGCCCGCGCTGGTCCTCGGTGTGTGGTGGAAGCGCGCCACAAGCGACGCGGCATTGGCCGGCATGGTCGCGGGGCTCGTGGTGTGCCTCTATTACATGATCGCGCCGCACATCATTCCGTTCCTCTTCTACGAGTCGTCCAGCTTTCTGTCCGATGCGACGGCGGCACAAATCGCCACGTACGAGGGCTTGCGGTACGACTACTACTTGGCGGGCGACGCGGCGGCGGAGGCCGCCGTGCTGGCGAAGTGGGAGGCATCCGCGCGTCCCATCGCCAATTGGCTCGGCGTGCACGGCGCTTTGGCGGGCGTGTTCGCGGTGCCGGTGGGGTTCGTGGTGACCGTCGTCGTCACCCTGTTCACCCACGCGCCGTCCAAGGACGTGCAGCGCTTCGTGGAGGCGCTGCGCGCGCGCTCGGCCTAGCGGAGCGCCGCTATTCGGACGAGGAGTCGGCTGACTGCGAAGGCGGCGGACCGCCGAGCAGGCGGAAGCTGTCGCGGAAGCGCACGGCATCCTCGCTCTTGGCATGTCCCTTCGGGCCTGCGGAGATGACCATGTATATGCGGTCGCCGTTGGCGACGAGGGTGATGAGGTGATTGACGTTGCCGCGGCCATCCTCGGCGATCGCTTCGTAACCGGGCCGCTGGTCGATCAATTTTGGGACCTTGTTGCGCACCTGTGTGCCGCTGCCCTTGGCGTAAGCTTCGACCACCTTGGTGAAATAGTCGGGCTTGGGCGGGCTCGCGCGCGGCCTTCCGGATATTCGAACACCACGACGCTATAGACCGTGTCCTTGTCGGCCTTCACTTGGTAGTCGTGCTGCAGCAGCGGGTTCTGACCGGAGACCGGCGTGCTTACCGGCTTCGGCTTCTCGGTGATGCCGGGGAAGGAGGCCACGAAGCCGCGCTCGGGAAAATGGACTCCCGCCATTGCGGCTCTTGGGGCGCGTCTTCCGTCTCCGCGATCTCCTCGGCGAGGGCCGGAGCGCAGAGCAGCATCAGCGTCAGGCAAACAGCGCGAAACGTCGAGTTGGCATCGCGATCCCTTACGTCAGAGGTGGTCGTCGGAGGCTGTCGAGAATCGGGAGTCTAGCCGATTGGCCGTGTCCGATCACGCGCAACGGAACCTTGCGGGCGCAGTGTCGTTCCCCAGTAACACGTGTGATCTATCTGCCCCGCCATGCCCCAGCAAGACCGATTCGAGTTGCCGCCAAGTCTTACGAACGCCGACGACGAGGAAAGAAGCGTCGGCGTGGAGATCGAGTTTGGCGGTCTTGGCGCCGAGCCCGCCTCGCTTCTCGTCCAGAAGGTGTTCGGCGGCACTCTGCTCAAGCACAATCCCAATGCCTTCGACGTGGAGGGGACAGCGCTTGGCGACTTCACCGTGAGGCTCGATACACGCTTTGCCGGCTACGATGAAAACGCGGGCGGCTTTCTCGATGAGGTGAAAGCCGAGCTCGGCAATTTGTTCGGCGCGGCGGCAAGCCTCGTCGTGCCGTTCGAGATCGAAGCGCCGCCTGTCGCGCTCCATCAACTGCCCGAGATCGAGCGCCTGATGGATGAGCTGCGGAATGCGGGCGCGAGTGGCACCGGGCAGCCCGTTCTTTGCCTTTGGTCTGCACCTCAATCCGGAAACGCCAAGTCTCGATGCGCGGACCATCACCGCCATCGTGAAGGCCTATGCCATGGCCAGCCCGTGGCTCTGGCGCGCAATCGATCCGGATACGACGCGACGGCTGTTGAATTTCGCGGAACCCTTTTCCGATGAGTATGTGCGGCTTCTCGCAGGTGAGAGCTATTGGCCGGATGAGTCGGCTTTGATCGACGACTATGTGAGACTGAATCCCACCCGCAATCGCGACCTCGATATGCTGCCGCTGCTTGCCTTTCTGAACGAGGATCGGGTTCGATCGAAGCTTCCCGACGAGAAGATCAACCCGCGGCCCACGTTTCACTACCGCCTTCCCGATATGCGGCTCGGCGATCCCGATTGGAGCTTGGCAAAGGAGTGGAACCGCTGGGTCGCGGTCGAGCGGCTCGCCGCCGACGCTGCGCGACTGGCCGCGACCTGCCGCGCCTATCTTGCGCACGAGGGCGGCCGGGAAGATTGGGCGGTGCGGACCGAAGGTCTCGAGGTCGCATGAAACCGCGCATCGGCGTCACGGTCTCGCAGCGTGGGGGCTGGCGGAGCTTCCTGATGAATCGTCTCGCCTTGTGGCGCGCGGGCGCGAAGGCCGTCCGGTTTGTGGCCGGCGACACGGTAACGCTCAAGGGGTTGTCTGGCCTGATCATCGGGGGCGGCGACGACATCGGGGCGGAGCTTTACGGCGGTACGCCGGTGCCGGACGTGCGCATCGATCCGGCCCGCGACGCCCTTGAGCTGGCCTTGCTGGAAAAGGCGATCGCCGAGCGCATGCCGGTGCTCGGCATTTGCCGCGGGGCGCAAATCCTCAATGTGCATCTGGGCGGCACGCTGCATACCGAGATACACGAAGTCTACGAGAATGCCTCGAAGATGCGGACGGTCTTGCCGCGGAAGTCCGTGACGCTGGAGGACGGCAGTCATCTGGCGCGGCTGTTGCGGTGCAATCCCTGCCGGGTAAACGCGCTGCACCACCAATCTATCGACAGGCTCGGAACGGGCTTGCGTGTTGTCGGCCGGGACGAGGTCGGCGTCGTGCAGGCGGTCGAGACGACGGGTGCGGATTTTCTTTTCGGCGTGCAATGGCATCCCGAACTGCTCGTGTTGTCGCGGCCGCAACAGCGGCTGTACCGGGCGCTTGCGGAAGCTGCGCGGGAATGGGCGGAGACAGGAAATGCATCTCTGGCGGCGGCGGACCGCGTCGCAGCGGAAATGGCGGAAATGTCATGACGCGCGTCTTGGCAACGCTTGCGATCTATTTGGCTGTGTCTCTCGTTTCGGGAAGCGCTGAAGCCTGGAGATCGCCGGCTTCGACGTTGAGCGGGATCTGCCGGGGCTGGGGATCTGGGGGCCGATCGGGATTATCAGCCTGCGCTTTCTCGCGGCCTTGTTCGGCGTGGTGCCGAGCTCGCCTGTGCTGCTTGCGGCCGGTGCGACGCAGGGCATCGTCTTGGGCAGCATCTATGTGCTGATCGGCGCGCTACTCGGCGCGCTCACGGCTTTTCTGATCGGCCGGTATCTTGGCCGGGATTTCGTGGAGCGCCGCGGCTGGATGGATGCACTCGCGAAGACCAAGTTCGGCGGCTGGCTCTTGGATGAGAAGACCTCGCAGAGGCGGCTGATGTTGGCGGTGTTCTATTGCCGGCTCATTCCCGGCATCAATCTCGACGCGCTCAGCTATGTGGCGGGGGTGACGCGCATCGCCACGTGGCGCTTCTTGCTCGCGACATTCGGCGCGCTGCTGCCCTACACGGTGCTGCTTGTGGCCATCGGCCATCAACTTGTGAAGCTCGGGCCTACCGAGCTTGTCATCGTCCTGCTCGGGATCTTGCTGGTGAGCGCGATCCCCGTGCTTTGGCGGTACTGGCCTGTGCGGTCCGCCGGCAGCTAGACGTCAGCCCTGCGATGGGGCGGAGAACAGAGCCCGCCGGTACATCGTCTCCACGTCTTGCTTGAGCGCGCGCCGGGAGTCGGGCCGCAGATAGAGCATGTGTCCACCCGCATAATCCTGGATGGTGATCGGGCTTGCGCCGTTGAGCGGCGGAAGCTGCTTCACCAGATAAGTCGGCGCCATATAGGGCGTGATGAGGTCGGTGTAGCCGGTGGCGATCATCACCTCAAGCGCGCGATTGGCCGCGCGCGCCTCCTGGATGTCGTCGAGCACGCCGGCATAGCCTTGTCTGGTCGGGCTCGTACCGTAGTCCCATTTGCCGCTGACCTGGCGGTTCAGCAGCTCGAAAGGCTCGTCGGTTTTGAAGCCGAGCTCCTCTCGCGCATATTGCACGAAGGCGGCGGTCCAGAGCGGCACGGTGGCGTCGAGCACGGGATCGGGTCCGCGCGGCCAGGCGCTCGAGGGATGCGGGTCGGGCCCGCTGACGCTGCCGTCGTAGCGGCTCAAGACCTGACCGCCGGCGCGGTCGAATTCCTTGATGAAGAAAGAGGGCGTGATGCGGGCAAGGCGCTGCTCGACATCTTTTAGCGGAAGCCCGGTCAGTTCCGCGACACGCGTACTCGCCGCCTCACCGCCTTCCTCCGCGCCTGCGGCCAGCGCCACGAGATAGTCGGTCATGGCGTAGCGCTCGGCCTCTTTCAAAGCTTCGGCCAGCCCTTCGCGCGTGGTGACGCCTTCGCTCTCGAGCTTGACCGCGGCGTAGGAGGGAAGGGCCAGCGCCCAGGGCATGGGGTCGTAGTCTTCGCCATGCAGCAGCGCGAATTCGAGCGCCGGCGACACAAGAACCAGCCCGCTCGGTGAGACGCCTCCAGTCTTTTGAAGCTTGCGCGTGATGGTCGCGGCCCGGAAGGCGCCATAGCTTTCGCCGGCGATGAAGACCGGCGAGCCCATGCGGCCGTTCTCGGTCAGATAGAGGCGGATAAACTCGGCGAGCGAATCCGTATCCTGCTCGACGCCCCAAAAATCCTTGTCTTCCTTGCTACCGGTGGCGCGGCTATAGCCCGTGCCGACAGGATCGACGAACACCAGATCCGTCAAGTCGAGCCAACTCGCGTCGTTGGCAATGAGGCGCGGCGGCGGTCCGATCAACTCGCCGGTGTCGGTGGCTCCACGATTCTCGGACCGATCGTGCCGAGATGCAGATAGGTGGAGGCGGCGCCGGGGCCACCGTTGAAGACGAAGGTGACGGGCCGGCTGGCGTCCTCAGGCTCCCTGGCGTAGGCGACGTAGAAGATCTCGGCCGTCGGCTTGCCATCGTCGTCGCGGGGCTCGATGGCACCGGCCACGGCGCTGTAGGGGATCGTCTCGCCGTCCATCTCCAGCGTATGATGGGTGATCGCCGTTGGCGGCAGCCGCAGGCGGACTTCCTGGCTCTCGTTTTCCGATTGAGCGGTCTTGGCCGCCTCGTTCGCCTCGGCCAGCGCAGCGTGCGGTGCGGCAAGGGTGAGGAGAACGCCAAGACACAGGCGCTAGAGAAGAGGCGGAGAGTGTTTGTCACGGAGACCTGTCGGCTGCTGGCGTTTTAAGGGCTGAGGTGAGAGATAGTCAGACATACGGGCAGTCTCAAGGCGGAGTCTTCTCCGAGCCAGGTCTTGCTACCATCACCGCGCCATCATTCGGGCCCAAGCAACCCGCGATGACTAGACAAGTCTTGATCGTGGTTGCCTTGCTGCCTCTATGGCTTGGCCTTTTCGCCTGCGCCTCTCGCGAAGACCTTCAAGCCGAGCGGGTGGCCAAACAGGCGGCCACCGAGGCCGAGGACGACGCCAAGTGCCGCAGCGCCAAGGGAGAGCCCGGGAGCGCCGAGTATGACGCGTGCCGTCAAGACTTGGCCGCCCAGAGAGCCCGGCAGGGCGACATCGAGTACCAGAAGGCCCGCGATTTCGATCGGGTTTTGGGTGGTTTGGACGACCTTTAGAGACGTCTACCCCGCCGCCACACCTTCATAGAAAAGTCGTATCCCCCGGGTTTGGCCGTTGGCCGCCATCGCTTTGACCGCTAAGCTAGAAGCAGCGGAGAGCTGACAGCCGAGATACTTGCCTTGTCCCCCTTATGGGGCGCAGCCGGGGACGGCGCCCGCGGCTCGCCGGGCCGAGGCGATATGATGTCTGGCAGCTCGTCTTGCGGTGGAAGCTCCGGGATCGGGGGGAGGGAGCTTCGCACGGGCGCCGGCACATGTGCTCCCCTTGCGTACCGAGTGAGTCTTGCGGTGATTACGAGGCTCGATCTCGATCGGGTCTTTTGCGGAGCCTTTTGGCATGGCCAGTCCAATGCGTAAGAAGCGTGCCTGGTCCACCCGGGAAGACGACGCCGAGTCCAAAGAGACTGCGGCGTTCGAGGCGACTGTTGCCGCCGCCAAGGATACGGCTGCCAAGTCCGGAGCCTTTCTCTCCAGCGCCAACGAGGATCTGACCGACCACCACCGCTGGCTGCGCGCCCAGAGCGCCGCGGTGGAGCGCGACCGGCAACGGCATGAGCGCTGGCTGCAGCGCCAGCGG
>NZ_LPWD01000344.1 GCF_001723295.1 Methyloceanibacter marginalis | reverse complement strand
GGTCTTGGTATAGGCGAGAGGTTGAACATCCGGCCTTCTTGCGCCTCAAGGGCAAAGATCGGCAGGAAGGAGACCGTGATGACGAGCAGGCTGAAGAACAGCGCCGGCCCGACCTCGACCGCCGCCTCGATGATCACTTCGTGACGCGACCTGCCCTCGGGCGCGTGTTCGAGACGTTTGTGCGCGTTCTCGATCATGACGATGGCCGCGTCGACCATGGCGCCGATGGCGATGGCGATGCCGCCGAGGCTCATGATGTTGGACGAGAGTCCCAACACCCACATACAGATGTAAGCGATGAGGACGCCGAGGGGCAGCGTCACGATGGCGACGAGCGCGCTGCGCGCATGCATCAAGAAGATGACGCAGACCAACGCGACGATGAGGCTTTCCTCGATCAGCGTGCGCTTCAGAGTATCGATGGCGCGGTCGATGAGGTCCGAGCGGTCGTAGACCGCCTCCACGCTGACGCCTTCAGGCAGGCTCGGCGCGATCTCGGCAAGCCGGTCTTTCGCGTTCTGGATGACCGAGAGCGCGTTCTCGCCGAAGCGCTGCACGACAATGCCGGAGACGACCTCGCCCTCCCCGTTCAGCTCCGCCAGTCCACGGCGCTCGTCCGGCACAAGTTCGACCCGGGCGACGTCCTTGAGAAGCACTGGCACGCCGCCCTCGCTCTTGACGACAATCTCCTCGAGGTCCCGCAGGCTGGCGATATAGCCGCGCCCGCGCACCATGTATTCGCGCTCGGAGAGCTCGAGCGTGCGGCCGCCGACATCCATGTTGCTCTCGCGGATGACGTCCTTGATTTTGGAGAGCGGGATGCCGAGCGCCTGGAGACGGCGGGGATCGACGACGACGCTGTATTGCTTCACGAAGCCGCCGACACTCGCGACCTCGGCCACGCCTTGGGCCTTGGACAGACCGAAGCGCACATACCAGTCCTGAAGCGTGCGCAGCTCGGCGAGGCTGTGCTGCGCGCCGCGCAGAACATATTGGTAGACCCAGCCGACCCCCGTTGCGTCCGGTCCGAGCTCCGGCGTGACGCCGCCAGGCAGGTCCTTGGCGGCGGCGCTCAGATATTCGAGCACGCGCGACCGCGCCCAATAGATGTCGGTCCCGTCGTCGAAAATGACATAGACGAAGGACACGCCAAAGAAGGAGAAGCCGCGAACGACGTGCGCCTTGGGCACGGTGAGCATCGCGGTCGTCAGCGGATAGGTGACCTGATCCTCGACGACTTGCGGGGCCTGGCCCGGATACTCGGTATAGACGATGACTTGCACGTCCGAGAGATCGGGAATGGCGTCAAGCGGCACATTCTTGACCGCATAAATGCCGGCCAAGGCGATGAAGACCACGGCGAGGCCGACGAAGACGACGTTGCGCGCCGACCAGCCGATGACGCGTGCGATCATGGTATCGCATCCCGATGTTCGAGGCTCTGAAGCGCGGCCTTGAGGTTGCTTTCGGAATCGATGAGGAAGGTCGCCGCGGTGACGACGTCCTCGCCCGGCTTCACACCCTCCAACACCTCGACATAGCCGTCGCCGGTCCGTCCGATCTTCACTTCGCGCGGCTCGAAACGGCCCTCACCCGTGGCGACAAGCACGATCTTCCGGGTGCCGCTGTCGATCACGGCGCTGGCCGGAACGGCAGCGACCGGGGCCTCCTCGGTTTCAGGATGGAAGACAACGTCGGCATACATGCCCGGCTTGATGCGGCCGTCCGGATTGGGCAACTCGACCCGGACCGACAGCGTCCGTGTTTCCGGCTTCATCATCTCCGGATAGATGAAGGTCACCTCGCCTTGGTGCGGCATGTTCGGGAAAGCGCGCAGGGTGACGGTGACCGGCGTACCGACGGCGATGTCGCCGATGTCGGATTCGGCGAGCTGGGCGATTACCCAGACGCGCTCGTGGTTGCCGATGCGAAACAGTTCGTCGCCCGCCATGACACGCTGCCCCTCGATGACGTTCTTGCGGATGACATGGCCGGTTGCCGGCGAGGCCCAATCGATTGTCCTTGGATTGGTCTCGGTCTCCAGGACATCTTCGATACGGGACTCGGGCACGCCAAGATTGCGTAAGCGCTGCATGGCGCCATCGATATCGCGGCTCGCGTTACGGCCGCCTTGCCCGCGCTTGGCGACCAGAAGATCCACTTGCGCCAATTGAATCTGCGGGCTGTAGAAGCGGAATAGCGGGTCGCCCTCGACGACGCGCTGGCCGGTCTATTGACGAACAGGTTCTCGACATAGCCGTCCGAGCGGACGGTCACTGTCCAGAGCCTGGACTCGTCGTGCTCCACCAGTCCGACGCCGCGGACGGCGCGAGCGATAGACTTCTTGCCGACCGTCTCGGTTTTCACCCCGCTGCGCTGCACCTTGCCGGGACTGATGGAGACGGCGTCGTCCGCAGCCTCATCCGCATAGACCGGGATGTAGTCCATGCCCATGGAGTCCTTCTTCGGCACCTTTGAAGTGTCGGGAAGTCCCATCGGGTTCCGGTAGTAAAGAATCTTGCGGTCGCCATTGACCGGCTCGGCGTGTTCCGTCGCCGTCATGCTCATCGGCTCGGGCCGATGGACATACCAATAGCTGCCCGCGGCTCCGGCCAAGATGCCGGTCGCCAGGATGGCCAGGCTGCTTAGACGCGTCATGATTTTGCGTCTCCGAATCCTCGTTGCGTGGCCCTCTGCCCGTATCGGACAAAGGAGATCGCACCGCTGCACGCGAGCAGGCGCTCACGCGAAACGGCGTTGCATCAACTTTGAGGAGTCAGACGCGTGGAGGCGGCGACGGCGGGATATAGGCCGGCGAGCGCGCGCTATCGGGGGCACGCGCCGTGGTCTCGACGAGCAAAGGCACCGTGCCGAAGCGATTTCCGCAGGCATGACCGCGCTGAGAGCCAGTCCAAGACAGAGACATTTGCCTCCGCACCCGGGATGACCGGCGCAAGGCCCCATCCCGTCATGCGCCTTTTGGCCGTTGGCGTGATCGGCCACGGCCGCGCCAATCTTGACGTGGTGGCTTTCCGCCTGATCGTGCTCAGTCTGGGAGGCCGCCATGTGCTCCGCACAGTCGGACTGCGCCGCAGCCTGGGGGACGCCGGGGGCGGCCATCGCCGTATTCACGCTCGCCGCGGGAAGGGCGGCGACCGCGAGGGTCAAAAGAACGACGAAAATCGGGCGTAACCTGCTCATGCTGACCGGAAGTATGTGGCCCTGCCACATAAGGTCAAGTGACAGAGCCGTGAGTGGGACATTTTCAGCAAATTCGCGGTCTCAAAGGGTGTGATGCTTAACAGACCTCGGCTCTGTTGCCCTTAGCGAAGCCAGTTGCCCCGATCATGGGCAATTCCCGCGACTCGCGGCTGCGGCAAATCGCTTCCGCCGCCGGTTTGTCATGAAATCACTAAGGATGCGTCCTAATCAAAAGAGAACTCCTAAAAGTCTTCATGAGAGGGTCGCGCTCGCCGCATGACGGTTCGCAATCTTGAACATGCCCTGCGCCCACGCAGCGTCGCGGTGATCGGCGCCAGCGACGAGCCCGGATCCGTGGGCCATACACTCACCCAAAACGTGCTGACCGGCGGCTTCGAGGGCCAAGTCTTTCTGGTCAATCCGCATCACGGCACGATCGCGGGCCGCGACTGCTTCAAATCCGTCGAGGCGTTGCCCGAGCGCCCGAGCTTGCCGTCATTGCCACGCCGCCGGACAGCGTGCCGCCCATCATCGAGGCGCTCGGCAAGAAAGGAACGCGCGCGACGGTCGTCATCACCGCAGGCTTCAGCGCCGCGCTCAAGCAGGCCGTCCTGGATGCTGCGCGGCCCTATTGTCTCCGCGTCATCGGCCCCAACTGCTTGGGCATCTCGGTGCCGGCGCTGGGCTTGAATGCAAATTTCGGATTGAACGCGCCCAAATCCGGGTCGCTCGCCTTCCTGTCTCAGTCGGGCGCGCTCATGACGGGCATCCTCGACTGGGCCTCCGCCCGCGACATCGGCTTCTCCTATGTGGTGTCCATGGGCGACATGGCGGACGTGGACGTGGGCGATCTGCTCGACTTCCTCGCCGCCGACGTCTCGACCAGCGCCATCCTGCTATATCTCGAGACGATCCCGGCGGCGCGCAAGTTCATGTCCGCGGCGCGCTCGGCCGCACGCGCCAAGCCGGTGATCGCGATCAAGTCGGGCCGCAACGCCGCGGCGGCGAAAGCGGCGGCAACCCATACGGGCGCGTTGGCCGGCACCGACGCCGCGGTCAGCGCCGCCTTCCGACGCGCCGGGCTCGTGCGCGTGGAAGAGCTGGAGGAACTGTTCAACGCCGCGGAGACGCTGGCGAGTTTGCAGCCCGTCGGGGGCAACGAGCTCCTGATCATCACTAATGGCGGGGGCGCCGGCGTGCTCGCCGTCGACGATTTGATGCGGCTCGACGGCAGGCTTGCGCCTGTGGGCGAGGACCTGGTGAACGCACTCGACAAGGTGCTGCCGGCCAACTGGTCGCGCGCCAACCCGATCGACATTATCGGCGACGCCGGCCCGAACGGTACAAGGCCACGCTCGACGCCGTGCTCGCCGAGCCAAAAGCCGACGG
>NZ_LPWD01000343.1 GCF_001723295.1 Methyloceanibacter marginalis | reverse complement strand
TTTCCGCATCTCTACGCGCCGCTTCCGCTCGATGCGATCCTCGCGGCCGAGCCGGTCCGGCTTGACGACGACAACACCCACATCCTGCCCGACGAGTTTACCGAGTGAGTGCCCTGTTCGGGTTGGGCCAGACGCTTCTGCTCGCCCTCGATCCGGAGCGCGCCCATGACCTGGCCCTCAAGACCCTCGAGCTCGGCGTTTATCCCCGCCCCTCCAGGGCTGACGACGCGCGGCTGAGACAAATCGTGCTCGGTCTCGACCGTCCCCAATCCGATCGGCATGGCGCCGGGCTTCGACAAGGACGCGCGGGCGCCGCGGCAGCTGCTCGATATGGGTTTGGCTTCGTCGAGGTCGGCACGCTGACGCCCCGCGCCCAGTCCGGCAATCCCCGCCCGCGCGTGTTCCGCTCTCATGCGGACCGCGCCATCGTCAATCGCCTCGGCTTCAATAATGAGGCCAGGACGCGGCCCCTGAAGCGGTTGCGGACCAAGCTGGACGGCATCGTGGGCGTCAATCTGGGGGCCAACCGGGACAGCTCAGACCGTATCGCCGATTATGTGAAAGGCATCGCGCAAATGGGGCCCGTGGCGAGCTATTTTACCGTCAATATATCGTCCCCCAACACGCCCGGTCTGCGCGACCTCCAGGCGCCGCGAAAGCTCGGCGAACTGCTCGACAAGGTGCAGGAGGCTCGAAAGGGCTTGGGGGATAATCCCCCGCCACTGCTCGTCAAGCTCGCGCCGGATCTGGCCGACGCCGATCTCCCGGAGGTGGTCCGCGTCATCGGCGACAGCGGCGCCGACGGGATCGTCATCTCCAACACCACGCTCGCCCGTGACGGCCTAAGCGACGAAACCCTGATCCGCGAAACCGGCGGCTTGTCGGGCCGGCCGCTGTTCGATCGCGCCACGCGCATGCTGGCCCGCGTCTACCAGATCACCGAAGGCAGACTGCCGCTGATCGGCGTAGGCGGCATCGACTCCGGCGAGACCGCGCTCGCCAAGATCGAGGCGGGCGCGTCCCTCATCCAGCTCTACACCGGCCTCGTGTTCGAAGGACCGGGCCTGATCGGCCGCATCAAGCGCACACTGGTTGCGGCCATAGACGACGCTAAAGCCAACACGCTCGCGCCGCTGATCGGCCGCCGCGCGGACGAATGGGCGGAAAAGCAACTCCCGGAACTCGTCGTGTGACCGTCACCATCTATCACAACCCACGCTGCTCGAAGTCGCGCCAGACCCTGGCGCTGATCGAGGACCAGGGGATCGCGCCGAAGGTCGTCGACTATCTGAAGGCGCCGCCCACCGTCGCCGAGCTGAAAAATGTCTTGAAGAAGCTTGGCCTCAGAGCGCGCGACATCGTGCGCAAGAGCGAGGCGCGCTACGCGAGCTCGGGCAAGGAAAGAGACGTCGGCGACGACGAATTGCTCGCCTTGATGGTCGAGAACCCCATTCTCATCGAGCGGCCGATCGTGGTCTCGGGCGACAAGGCGGCCATCGGCCGCCCGCCGGAAGCCGTTCTCGACATCCTCTAAGCCGTCATTGCCGGGCTTGACCCGGCAATCCATTCCACGAGCGCTACACCTTGCGGAAGCGGAACGGTATGGATGCCCGGATCAGTCCGGGCAT
>NZ_LPWD01000342.1 GCF_001723295.1 Methyloceanibacter marginalis | reverse complement strand
CCTCGATCCGGCGGCCGTCCGCGTCGAGGCAGACATGGCTTGGCGTTGCTGCTTCCAAAATCTCGGCGAACAGCTCGCGGCCTTGAGCGATCTGCACTTCGCGGGAGTTCTCCGGCACGCCGATATCAACGACCTTGGCGAGCGCGCCCCAGCCGACGGATTCCAGAAATTTCCAACTTCCCCACGGGCCAGTAGCGCAGCCGACGTCCAGTCGCTTGCGCGGCGACTCTTGTAGCTTTGCGATGAGTCCCAGAATGTCGCCTTCGATGGCGAGACTCCTGGCGACGTTGTTCGCGGTGCCGCCGGGCAGAATGGCTACGGGCACCGTTCTGTCAGGAACGTGGCGCGCGACTTTGCCCACCGTGCCGTCTCCGCCAACGATGACGATCAACTCTACGTTGCCGCCTGCAAGCGCTTCCTTGTAGTCGTCGTCCTTGGAGGAAAAATAGCGCGTAAGAAAGCCGGCGCGCTCGAGATGGTTTAGAAGCTCCTCGCGCGTATGGCGCCCTGAGCCGGCCGACGGATTGTGCACCAGAAGCGCGCGCATGGCCCTATCAACGAAAAAGACGACGGGTCTGTTCCGCCCTGCGCCGGGAAGCGGATGTCAAAGCGGGATCTTACGGATCGCTAGTGGGCCCAGCGGCGATTGTAATGCTCGGCCAGTTCGAGATTGCCTTGCGCCTCTTCCGGCAGGAGCCTGGCGATCACGCCCATGGCGAGCTCGACGGAAATCTCGCTGGCGCCGCACTCCTTGAGCTGCTCCCGAAGCCAGCCATAGACTTCCTCGTCGCCGGCTTTCAGCCCGACGGCGATCTCTTCAAGCATTTGCACCAATGATTCGGCTGCCATCGCGCCCTCCAATCGAACCAAGCCCAAAGGCTTATGGCTGTGGTCATGCTCTCCTGGTGCGATTCTCCCGTACCGACCATACCGCCTCTAGCGCCGCTGCGGCGTTGCCGAGGGGCCACAGTCGGGTCTTTTCTCCCAGAGATGCCGGTTTAGTCCTCGCCTGGAGGCCCGGTGAACGGGATCGGCGTGATGGACGCTGTGGAGAGCGGGTCGGCGTCGTCCGCTTTGGCGAACAGGCCCCGGCTGGGTTGGGGACGGCAGTAATGGCGTCCCTTGGACACGTTGGTGACCAGAAGGTCCAGATGGAAGTGATTGTAATGGTACCGGTCGCTACCCGGACCGAGCACCGTGTAGAACTCTGCGCAAGCGCCCGCGAACACTTCTTTGAGGAAAGCCTTCTCGCGGGCTGTGCCGCGCCACCAGCCTTTGACCACGGTGATCTGCGTGCCGTCCGAAAGGCGGAAGCCGGCGATGTCGATGGCGTTGCCGTAAGCATGTTCCGACAGCGGCCCGCTGCCGCGGCCGTTCCGTCCGCGGCAGCTATAGGAAGCGATCTGCCTGATCTCCACCACCGGCTTGCCGAATTGGCGATAAGCAGCTTTCTGCACCGAGTTTTGGATCCAGCGGTCCAGGCTCGCTGTCACAGGGCAGCCGATGGTCGCCGCCGGCGTGATCCTGACGCGACCGCCGAGCGCGCCGGAGACCTTGAGCGGCGCCCGGATGCCGCAGGCGCTCGGCCCGCTCTTGGCGGAGACCTGCTGAACATAGGACGACGCGCGCACGCGACCCGAGGCCATGCACTGGGCCTCGGACTTGTCGCGCCATTCGGCCCGGGTTTCGCGCGGAATCCCGCCGCCGCCGCACCCTTCGAGAAAGACGACCGCCGCGATCAGCGCGGCCAGATACGCAATACGTGCCCCCGACATGAGGCCGACAATGGCCCACAGGGTCTGAAAAATTCTTCAATGCGAAAGCCGATGCGAAGCCCAGATTTTGGGCAAAAAAGAAGGGCCGCCCCGCGTGGGGCAGCCCTTCCATTGTCGGCCGCGGTCTCAAGAGGACCGCTAATGGGCGTTGATGCGCCCTAGACCTCACCAGAGGCGAGCATCCAGGCCGTATCACCCTCAGACCGCGGGCTATGACAATGAGACACTGGATCACCTCCTTTCGATTGTTGATGGGATGGGCCGAATATAGGGTGGCCGGCACAAAATGGGAACAGCGTCGCATTGGCGCGTTGCGCCGGTATCAGGAACTGCAAGCGGCTCAAAAACATTGTTTAATTGAACTCTGGCAAGCACCTCCTACCTTCCCGGGCCATTCCAATTGAAGACATGACGAAAAAAGATGCGGAGGTTCGGCGGGAGCGGTGCCGGCGAGGCGAAGAGGCCTTGCGCGACGGCGACGTCAGCTTTCAACTCCTGGCCGACTCGATCCCCCAGCTTGCCTGGATGGCCCAGCCCGACGGCTGGATCTTTTGGTACAACAAGCGCTGGTACGACTATACCGGCACGACGCTCGCCGACATGGAAGGCTGGGGCTGGCGTCGCGTGCATCATCCCGATCACGTCGAGCGTGTCGTCGCGCGCGTCCAGCGCTCCTGGGAGACCGGCGAGCCGTGGGAGGACACCTTCCCCCTGAAGAGCCGAGACGGGACTTGGCGATGGTTCCTATCGCGCGCCTTGCCGGTCCGGAGCGACGAAGGAGAGGTCGTTCTCTGGTTTGGCACCAATACCGATATCACGGAGATCAGGGATGCCGAGGAACGCCAGCAGCTCCTGCTCGACGAGCTGAACCACCGCGTCAAGAACACGCTGGCCGCCGTCCAGTCGCTGGCGCGGCAATCGGCGCACGGCGCCAAAGACGTCGACAGCTTTATGGACAAATTCGACTCGCGCTTGATCGCGCTGTCTCGGGCGCACAGCCTGCTGGCGCGCGACGTCTGGCAGGGTGCGAGCCTCATGGAGGTCGTCTCGGAATCGCTCGCGCCATTCATGCAGGGCGAGGAGGCGCGCGTCGAGATCTCGGGACGGCAAATCCGGCTCGGGCCCACCGCGGCGGTGAGCTTCGGCATGGCGTTGCACGAGCTGATCACCAACGCCACGAAATACGGTGCGCTGTCGTTGCCAGAGGGGCGTGTCAACATTCACTGGAGTCTCGACTTGGAAGGCGGCTCTCAGCCGGCTCTGGAATTCGTCTGGCAGGAGAGCGGCGGTCCGAAGGTGGCCGACGCCGGCCGCCGCGGCTTCGGGTCCCGGCTTATCGAAGACGGCATGGCGCGTGAGCTTGACGGCGACGTGGAGCTCA
>NZ_LPWD01000341.1 GCF_001723295.1 Methyloceanibacter marginalis | reverse complement strand
TTGCGCCGTCGCCCGTCACCCGGCAGCGATAGGTCTCGTCCGGCCCCTTGCAGTGGACGCAGTAGTCGGCGGCCTCGGCGGCGGACGCAAAGAGGCCGAGCGCGGCAGCGCCTAGCGCCGCGGACCAAAGCACGCCCGAATGGATGCGCCAACCCATAGCGTTTCGCCATCCCCTTGGCTGGTTCGTCCCAGCCTATCATATTGGAGGCAGGGACAATACCGGGCCCAAAGAGGCTGAAATAGGTCAGGCGTGTTGACCGCCTTCGAGCGGAACAGTAAGGCTTGCGCCAACGGAGACGTGGCCGAGAGGCTGAAGGCGGCGGTTTGCTAAACCGTTATACGGTCAAAAGCCGTATCGGGGGTTCGAATCCCCCCGTCTCCGCCATTATGCGCCGGCCTAAGAGGACAACGATGGCTACCAGGCCCCGAACGGCCCCCGAAACGGCCCCCGAAGCAGATTTCGACCGCGCCTTTATCGAGGCCGAGCGCAACCGCTTTGCCGGGCGGGCTCTGTCGTTCCTGATCGTGCTCAACGGCGCCGCCGCGCTGATCCTCCTCTTCGTCATGGCGCAGGCCCGCGAATCGACCGTCGACGGAAAGGTCGCGGCGGCCCTGCTGTTCTTCTCGAGCGGGGCGATCGCAGCCTTGGTCAGCGCGTTCCTGGCCTATGTCAATCGCACCGTCAGGATGAGACAGTCGGCGCAACGGGAAAATCTCAGGGCGGCACTCCGTGGGCTCGCCATCGCCGCCTCCATCGGCAGCGGGGCCGCTTTCCTGGTCGGCATGAACATGGTCGCCAATAGCGCCGTCGAGAAATCGAGCTCGCACCCGAAAGGCTCGCGTGAGGACAAGTTGCGGAAGACGCCCCCCGTCGAGAAGGTGAAGCTCCAGGAGCGCCTGATTAAGGGGTAAGGGGCGGGAGGCCTAGGGCGGGCCGGTCATCTCGCGGGTGAAGTCCGCCCAGACCTCGCGGGCCTGGGACGTCAATACGCCAAGCTTCTCGCCGGCCACGTCCCAATTGACGATGCGCTTTTGCGTCTCGCCGTCCGTCCCGGAATCGAGGACATAGACCGCGATGACCGTGAGCAAAATGCCGACGAGAATACCGAGTAAAAACCGCATGGAACCCCCACTTGAGACTGTCCCGATCATAGGCCGGGGCGGCGCCTAGAGGAAGATGCTTCCCTCGCGTCGCCCGCGTCTCCAGGTTGTCCTAAAGGCGCAGAACCCGCCCGCGAAGCGAGTGATTTCTCCCGAGCAGGATTCTGTGTCGCAGGGGCAACGCACACTGGTTTGATCTTTGTCAAGGTTGGGCCGCGTCCGGTGGCGCATCTCTCACCCAAAGAGGGGTGAGACCATGACGGCCATGCTGGCGCGCGACGAGTGGAAGGCTCTTTCGGATTTTCTGGCGCTCGGCGCGGCGGCGCTTTGCGTCATCATCGGCCTTGTGCTGGCGCTGGCGGGCGAGGACCGGGTCATCGCCTTCCACGGTTGCGTCCTCTTGGCCGCGGCGGCGCTCGCCTTCCTCTTCATGCTGACGCAGATCATCGACGGGCGGGCCCCCGACGAGGGCACAGGCTACGCCGACGGCGTGGTCCGGGCCGGGGTCATCGCCACAATGTTCTGGGGGCTCGCAGGTTTCATCGTCGGCGACCTGATCGCTTGGCAGCTCGCTATCCCGTTTCAACTTCGATCTGCCCTGGACGAATTTCGGCCGCTTGAGGCCGGTCCACACCTCCGCCGTGATCTTCGCCTTCGGCGGCAACGCGCTGATCGCCACGTCGCTTTATGTGGTGCAGCGCACCTGCCGCGCGCGGCTCGCCGGCAAGTGGTCGCCCTGGTTCGTGTTCTGGGGCTATCAGCTGTTCCTGGTGCTCGCGGCCACCGGCTACGTCCTCGGCGTCACCCAATCGAAGGAATATGCGGAGCCCGAATGGTACGTCGACATTTGGCTCACCATCGTTTGGGTCGTCTACTTCCTCGTCTTCGTCGGCACCATCGCCAGGCGGCGCGAGCCGCACATCTACGTCGCCAACTGGTTCTACTTGGCGTTCATTGTCACCGTCGCCATGCTGCACATCGTCAACAACCTGGCGGTGCCGATCTCGCTGGTTGGCTCGAAGAGCTACATCATCTATTCCGGCGTACAGGACGCCATGACCCAGTGGTGGTACGGCCACAACGCGGTGGGCTTCTTCCTCACCGCGGGCTTCCTCGGCATGATGTATTACTTCGTGCCCAAGCGCGCCGAGCGGCCGATCTACTCCTACCGGCTTTCGGTGGTCCACTTCTGGTCGCTGATCTTCATCTACATCTGGGCCGGACCGCACCATCTGCACTACACGGCTTTGCCGGACTGGGCGCAGACGCTCGGCATGACCTTCTCGATCATCCTGTGGATGCCGTCCTGGGGCGGCATGATCAATGGGCTGATGACGCTGTCCGCGCCTGGGACAAGCTCAGAACGGACCCGGTGATCCGCATGCTTGCCGTGGCGGTGGCCTTCTACGGCATGTCGACCTTTGAAGGGCCGCTGATGAGCATCAAGTCGGTGAATGCGCTGTCGCACTATACCGACTGGACCATCGGCCACGTGCATTCGGGTGCGCTGGGCTGGGTCGCCTATATCACCTTCGGGGCGCTCTATTGCCTGGTGCCGTGGCTGTGGCACCGCAAGGCGCTCTATTCGCAGCGTCTCGTCGAGTGGCACTTCTGGATCTCGACGCTTGGCATCGTGCTCTACATCACCTCCATGTGGGTGTCGGGCATCCTGCAAGGGCTGATGTGGCGGGCCTACGATTCCCTCGGCTTCCTCGAATACTCCTTCGTCGAGACCGTGGAGGCGATGCATCCGTTCTACGTGATCCGGGCGACCGGCGGATTGCTATTCCTCATCGGCGCACTGCTCATGGCCTACAATTTGTGGCGCACGGTCCGCGGCGATCAGCCGGTCGATGCGGCGGAGCAGCCGCGGGTCGCCGCCGCCCCCGAATACCGGCCCGGCGAATATGTGGCGCCGGCGGAATAGGGGAACGGAATGAGCTGGGCAAAACACCAAATCTTCGAGAAGAGCTCGATCGTTCTTTTGATCGGCATTCTCGTGGTGGTCGCTATCGGCGGCCTGATCGAGATCGCGCCGCTGTTCTGGCTCTCCTCGACCATCGAGAAGGTGCAAGGCATGCGGCCCTACACGCCGCTGGAGCTAGCGGGCCGGGACATCTATGTGCGCGAGGGCTGCTATCTCTGTCACAGCCAGATGATCCGCTCCCTCAAGGACGAGGTGGAACGTTACGGTCATTACAGCCTCGCCGCCGAGAGCATGTACGACCATCCCTTCCAATGGGGCTCGAAGCGCACCGGCCCCGATCTGGCGCGGGTCGGCGGCAAGTATTCCGACGAGTGGCATCGCGCGCATATGGTCGATCCTCGCTCGGTGGTGCCGGAGTCCGTCATGCCGGGCTATCCGTTCCTGGCTGAGCGCGAGCTCGACTATGACGACATCGAGGAACGCTTGCGCGTCAACGCCATTGTCGGCGTGCCTTACACCGAAGAGATGATCGTGAGCGCGCGTGCCGATCTCGAGCGTCAGGCGGGCACGGACACCGAGGCGCTCGAAACGTTTCTTGCGCGCTATCCCAAGGCCCAGGCGCGGCCGTTCGACGGCGATGCAAGCTATGTCTCCGAGCTCGATGCGCTGATCGCCTACATGCAGATGTTGGGGACGCTGGTCGACTTCGCGACGTTCGACGCCGCCGGCCCCAATCTCAGGTGAGGAAAACGCGATGACCTACGAGCAAGTGGCATCCATCAGCCAAGTGGCGGCACTCCTCTTCTTT
The DNA here is from genome assembly GCF_001723295.1 of Methyloceanibacter marginalis. Lineage (GTDB taxonomy): Bacteria > Pseudomonadota > Alphaproteobacteria > Rhizobiales > Methyloligellaceae > Methyloceanibacter > Methyloceanibacter marginalis. Next base: position 4,012 of record NZ_LPWD01000341.1, on the reverse strand, counting down.
ATCGCGCTGTTCGCCGCCGTGGTGATCTACGCGTTCTGGCCCGGCAACAAGAAGAAATTCGAAGAGGCGGCGCAATTGCCGTTGGAACAAGATCCGGAGCCCGAGGCCGAGTCCGCGCGCAAGAACAAGAAAGACGACTGAGCCATGGCCAAGAAACAAGGCGAGACGTCGGCGGACGAGGAAACGACCGGCCATGAGTGGGACGGCATCCAGGAGCTGAACAAGCCGCTGCCCAAATGGTGGCTTTACACGTTCTATGCCTGCATCGTTTGGGCGGTCGGCTATTGGATTCTCTATCCAGCCTGGCCGCTGATTTCGAGCCATACGGCGGGCTATCTCGGCTATAGCCAGCGCGAGATCGTCGCGGCGGATTTGGTGCAAGCGCAAGCTGACAAGGCCGGCTTCCGCGACAGGATCGCCGCGAGCGACCTTGAGACCATTCAATCCGACCCGGAGTTGCTCAACTTCGCGCTGGCCGGCGGCGCGGCGGCGTTCGGCGACAATTGCGCGCCGTGTCACGGACGAGGCGCGCAAGGAGCTTCGGGCTATCCGAACCTGCAGGACGATGCCTGGCTCTGGGGCGGCTCGCTCGACGATATCCACCACACGATCCAGTTCGGCATTCGCGCCGACGACTCCGAGACCCGTAACAGTCAGATGCCGGCTTTCGGCAAGCTCGGCATGTTGAAGCCGGACCAAGTGTCGGACGTTGCCGAGTACGTGCTGTCGCTCTCCGGCAATGAAGGCGATGAAGACGCCGCGGAACGGGGCAAGCGCTCTTCGCCGCCAATTGCGCCGCGTGCCACGGGCCGGAAGGCCAAGGCAATCGCGCTCGGTGCGCCGAACCTTTCGGACGAGCTTTGGCTCTACGGCGGCGACAAGGCGACCGTAGTGCAGACGATCACCAATAGCCGCAGCGGCATGATGCCCGCATGGCACGAGCGCCTCGATCCCGCGACGATCAAGGAGCTCGCCATCTACGTCCACTCGCTGGGCGGCGGCCAGTAGCCCCAAAGGGCTGAAGTGATGGCAATGATCGACGTGCAGGTACAGCACAGCGCCCCGATGACGGGCGGAAATGGAAACGCGCCCCCCGTCGAGGCGGCGCCTGGCGTGGCGCGGAGCGATGTGCCCACCGTCAGCAGCGAGAGGCAGTCTCTCTACGCCGGGCGGGTGAAGGTCTATCCCAAGGAGGCGCATGGCCGTTTCCGGACGATCAAATGGATCGTCATGGCCGTCACGCTTGGCATCTACTATGTGTTCCCTTGGATCCGCTGGGACCGCGGCCCATACCTTCCCGATCAGGCCGTGCTGCTCGACCTTCCGGCGCGCCGCTTCTATTTCTTTTTCCTCGAGATCTGGCCGCAGGAATTCTATTACGTCACCGGCCTTCTGGTTCTGGCGGCGCTGGCGCTGTTCCTCGTCACCTCGGTGGCAGGGCGCGTGTGGTGCGGCTACACCTGTCCGCAGACGGTGTGGACCGATCTGATGATCGCCGTGGAGCGCTTCTGGCAGGGCGACCGGAACCAGCGTCTCAAGCTGGACAAGCATCCGTGGGCGGCCGAGACGATCTGGAAGAAGTCGGCGACCCATATCAGCTGGCTGCTGATCGCCGTCGCCACGGGCGGCGCCTGGGTCTTCTACTTCGCCGACGCGCCGACCCTTGCCGGAGAGCTGGTGACGTTCGACGCGCCGATGGTGGCGTATCTCTTCATCGGGCTGTTCACGGCGAGCACCTATGTCCTCGGCGGCATCGCCCGCGAGCAGGTGTGCATCTATATGTGTCCCTGGCCGCGCATCCAGGGCGCGATGTTCGACCGGGACTCGCTGCTGATTTCCTACCGCACCTGGCGGGGCGAACCGCATGGGCCGCATAAGGCCGGGCAGTCCTGGGAGGGCCGCGGGGATTGCGTCGACTGCCGGCAATGCGTGGCCGTCTGTCCGACCGGCATCGACATCCGCAACGGACCGCAACTCGAGTGCATCCAATGCGCGCTGTGCATCGATGCGTGCGACGAGATCATGGACAAGGTGGGCCGGCCGCGCGGGCTGATCGCCTACGACACCGTGCGCAACCTCGATGCGCACGCCGAGAACGCCGAACCGCTGCGGCTGCTGCGTCCGCGCGTGATCCTCTACGCCGCGGCGATTGCCGTGGTGGGCCTGATCATGGTTGTGGCGCTGTCTATTCGGCCCGTGCTCGACGTCAACGTGTTGCATGACCGTAATCCGCTTTATGTCCGGTTGTCGGATGGCGGCGTGCGCAACGGCTTCACGGTCAAGCTCATGAACAAGCTCTATCTGCCGCGGGCCTTCAAGCTCGGCGTCGAAGGATTGCCCGGGGCCAAAGTCGATATGGTGGGTCATGAAGGGGGCGTCGTGCCGGTGCCGCCGGACAACATTCAGTCGGTCCGGCTCTATGTGACGCTCGACAAGCAGGGGGCGCGTGCACTTGCCGAGCAGGCCACGACGTTCGACATTGTGATCACCGACATCGCCAGCGGCGAGGAGACCGCGCACGAAGCGACATTCCAGGGGCCGCCGCGATGAGCACGCACGGCCGGTCTTCGCAGCGGTGGTTCGCGAACGGCATCGAGGGACGCCATGTGCTGATGGGGCTCGTCGCGTTCTTCGGCGTGATGTTGGTGGCCAACGGGCTGCTCGTCTATTACGCGCTCGGCACGTTCAGCGGCGGCGACAGGCCGGACCCTTATCGCAGCGGTCTCACCTACAACGAGACTATTGCCGCGGGGGAACGCCAGGCCGCGCTCGGCTGGCAGAGCGAGATCGCCTACGACCCGGCTGCGGCAAGGCTGACTTTGCGGTTCGCCGACAAAGCGGCGGAGCCGGTTTCGGGCTTAAGGCTCGACGGGCAACTCACGCGCCCGGCCACGGACCGGGAGGACCGGGCGCTGGCGTTCACGGAAGTGTCGCCAGGGGCCTATGCCGCCGACGTGGCGCTCGGACCCGGGCGTTGGGTGCTCTCTGTGGAGTCTTTGCTGCATGAGGGCGGCGAGCCGCTCCACCGCTTGAAGCGGCGTCTCTTCGTCGCGGACCGGCCATGACGGCGCATCCGACCATATTCGCCAAGCAGGCGGCGGAGGCGGGCCAAGCGACGCTGACCCTTGCCGTGGAGGATATGCATTGCGGCGGCTGTCTGCGCTCTGTGGAGCGGGCCGCCATGCGGGTGCCTGGGGTCGACAGCGCGCGCGCCTCGCTCGCCGCCAAGCGGCTGACCGTGACCTATGACCCGGCACAGGCCGGCGAGGTCGCGCTGATCGGCGCCCTCGACCGCATCGGCTTCACGGCCTCGCTCATGGATTCGGCCAAGCAGGACCGTGGCGACGCGCGGCAGAACTATCTTCTGCGGCGCGTGGCGGTGGCGGCTTCGCCGCCATGAATATCATGCTGCTGTCGATCGCCGTGTGGTCGGGGGAGGGCGGCGATATGGATCCGGCTTTGGCCGGGCTGTTCCGCTGGCTTTCCGCCCTGATCGCGCTGCCCACCGTCGTCTATGCGGGGGCACCGTTCTTCACCTCGGCCTATGCGGCGCTCAGAGGGCGCCGGCTCAACATGGACGTGCCGATCTCGCTGGCGATCATTCTGGCGACGGGCATGAGCCTTTATCAGACCATGCTCAACACCGAGCAGGTCTATTTCGACGCCGCCGTCACCTTGCTGTTCTTCCTTCTGGTCGGACGCTATCTCGATGAAACGTTGCGGGTGCGCGCACGCGGCGAAGCGCAAAACCTTCTGAGTTTGCAGAACGGCATCGCCACGGTGATCGACCCGGACGGCATGCGGCGGCAAGTCGCCGCCAACGCGCTTCGGCCCGGTGACCGGCTGCTGGTCGCGGCCGGTGAGCGGGTCGCGGCGGACGGCCGCGTCATAAGCGGCCGCGGACAGATCGATCAGAGCCTGATCACGGGCGAGACGGCGCCCGCCTCCGTCGAGACGGGCACGCAAATCTATGCGGGCACCCTCAACCTGACGCGCAGCCTGGAGATGGACG
>NZ_LPWD01000340.1 GCF_001723295.1 Methyloceanibacter marginalis | reverse complement strand
AGGACCTTTTCCCGAATCGGCGCGTCGATGGGTAGGTTCGCGGCATGAGCTTCACGGCGGGATCGGCAATTCGGTTCGGGTGGGAGACGTTCAAGAAGCGCCCCTGGTTCTTCGTGGGCGCCACCGTCGTGATCGTCTTTGCTTATGGCGTGGTCGGAGCGGTCTCGAACGGCATCGACTCCGCGCTTGGCTCTTCCGCCGAGGACGTGTCGGTGATTGGCAGTCTCGTCAATCTTGCGCTCAGCACCTTCGTCGGCATGGGCGTCACGGCCTTTTTTCTGGCCGCCCATGACAATCCGGAGACGGTGGACCTGTCGGCGCTGTGGCACCCGCGGCCATTTTGGAAATTCCTGGCGGCGTCGATCCTTGTCGGGCTTGCGATCGGCATTGGCTTCGTCCTGCTGATCGTGCCCGGGATCCTCGCGATGGTGTTTTTCATGTTCTCGACGGTCATCGTCATCGACAGGGATCTCGGTCCCATCGAGGCCATGAAGGAGAGCATGCGGATCGGTCGCGGCTATCGCTGGTCTCTGCTTGGTCTCGTCGTGCTGCTCGCGCTGATCGTCTTCGTCGGGATGCTAGCCCTCTTCGTCGGGCTGCTCGTCGCCATGCCCGTGGCGACGCTGGCTTTCATCCATGCCTACCGGGTGCTGTCCGGCAGTGACGGGCGTGGGCCCATCCCGGTGGACGCAAGGCTCGCGGCTTAGCAGAAGATTCACCTGATAAACGCACACCCCGCCCGTGATCGGCGCGGCGGAGCTACAGTGGCGCATGGACTTCACTATCGGGTCAGCGCTTCGCGTCGGATGGGCAACCTACAAGATGCGTCCGTGGTTCTTCGCCGGGGTCTCCGTCCTCATTGGCGTTGCATTGCTCGCCCCAGCCGCGCTGATCCAAACCGTCTCCGGAAATTCGAGCATAATTGCCAGTCTTGTCAGCGTCTTTCTAGTGGCGCCCGTCAGCATGGGAATCACCTCATTTTATCTCGCGGCGCACGCTAATCCGGAGACGGCGACACTTTCAGCCCTCTGGCATTTCCGTCCATATTGGAAGTTTGTCGGGGCGTCGCTGTTGCTCTGGCCGCTGAATGCCGTAGGCGAGGCGGCATCTGGTATCTCGTACGCTTTGCTCACGGTGGCGAGCGCCATGGTTCTGGTCTGGGTGATGTTCACACCCTTCATCGTCATCGATCAGGAATTGGGGCCCGTCGATGCGATCCTGGAGAGCATACGGCTTGTTCGCGGTCATTATTGGTTGCTCTTGGGGTTACTCATCGCGCAGGGGCTGATCGTTGCCGCAGGAACCATCGCGCTTTTGGTAGGAATCTTGGTGGCATTGCCAGTCGTTGCTCTTTCGAGCGTACAAGCCTACCGCGTACTGTTGTACAAAGCCGGGCCGCGGCAGACATAGGGCGCTGATCTCAGCTGCTCGGGAGGCCCGGAGCGGGCGCCTGCGAGTCCGTTGGGTCCCTGTCTACTCGGCCGGGACGAGGGGCTCTTCTTTCGACTTCAGAGCCGCCGCGGCGTTGCGCGGATTGCGATAGACGAAGGCAGTCGCGGGCTTGGCCGCTTCGTCCTTGGCGAGCTTCACCATCTCATTGTGATAGGGCGATAGCGCGCAGGCCGGGTCGGTATTGCGGGGATCTTTGGTCATCGCCATGGCCTGGCAGCGGCAGCCGCCATAGTCGATATCCTTGAAGGCGCAGGACCGGCATGGCTCTTTCATCCAGTCGGTGCCGCGGAAGGCATTGAACGCATCCGAATTCATCCAGATGTCGAGCAGCTTCCGGTCGCGCACATTGTCGAACGCGAGCTCCGGAATGCTCTCGGCCGCGTGACAGGGCAGCACCTTGCCGGCCGGCGTGATGTTCATGAAGCCCTTGCCCCAGCCGCCCATGCACGGCTTCGGCCGTTTGGCGTAGTAGTCGGGCACGACCATGTCGATGGTGAGCACGCCTTTCAGGCGCTCGCGGGCCGCCTCGACGCAATCGATCGAGGCGAGCGTCTCCTCGTAGGTCGGGATCAGCGCGGCGCGGTTGAGGAAGGCCCAGCCGTAATACTGCGCGTGTGCGATCTCCAGGCGCTGCGCGCCGAGCTCCACCGACATGTCGATATAGCGCGGCACGTTATGGATGTTGTGGCGGTGGATCGGCGCGTTGATGGTCAGCGGCAGGCCCATCTCGGTCACCCAGCGGGCGACTTCGAGCTTCTTCTGGGTGGCGCCGGGATAGGCGCCGATCTTCTCGGCGCCTTCGGGATCGACGTCCTGGAACGAGATCTGGACGTGGTCGAGCCCGAGCTTCTGAAGGTTTTCCAACCGGTCACGCTTCAGGGTGACCGCGGCGGTGATGAGGTTAGAGTAGAGCCCGGCCTCGGAGGCGGCTTTGACGATGTCCTCGAGGTCTTTACGTGCCGTGGGCTCGCCGCCGGACAGATGCACCTGAAGAATGCCCATCTCGCCAGCCTGGCGCATCACCGAGCACCACTCCTCGGTGGAAAGCTCGTTCTTGACGCCTTCAAGCTCGACCGGGTTTGAGCAGTATGGACACTGAAGCGGACAACGATGGGTCAGCTCGGCCAAGAGGCCGACCGGCGCCCGGGCGCAGAGCTCTGCCGCCTCGTCCTCGCCGCCAACCACGCCTGCGGTCGGTTCGTCGTCCACGGTGACGCTCCGAAAATGTTCGTCTGTCCTGAGCTCCTCGGTCATCCCTTTATGTATCCCTTGTCGGCTAGGCCTTGGAGCAAATCCAGCACGTCGGCGGTAATCACGTCGGCGGGGGCTGAATACTCCTCGGCAAGCTTCGCGGCGATCTCCTCCACTGTTCTTTTCCCGTCGCAGAGCTGAAGCACCGCGACGGCAGTTTGGTCCGGCGTCAGAATACGCTCCGGCGCCAGAAGCACCCATCGCCCGCGCCCCGCGTCATGGCGAAGCTTCAGGTAGGGCGGCATATGCGGTTTCGTCTCGCGGTCGACAATGAGCCGGCCGGGAGACCGTGTCTCTCCCGTCATGCCTGGTCCGGCACGAAGGCGCCCGGGGGAATCATCCCCGGATCGACATAAGCCAGATGGAGCGCGTCGAGCTGTGCCCACAGCACGTGGGTCTTGAAGCGGAGCGCATCGAGCGCGCCCTGTTGGGCCTCGGGCGTGCGTGCATTCTGCTTCACATATTCCAGCGCGAAGTCGGCGTCTCGCGGCGCCTGCGTGAGGCGGCGGCTGAAATAGGCCATCACGTCGTCGCTGATGAAGTCGTAGTTCTCCAGCATGCCGGAGATTCGCGCCTTGTGGATGTTCGGCGCGAACAGCTCGGTGAGCGAGGACGCCACGGCCTCCACGAGAGATTTTTCGCGCACGAAGTTCACATAAGCTTCGACGGCGAAGACGGTCTCGGGCAGGGCGCCTTTGCGCGAAATCACGTAATCCCGGTCGAGGCCGAGCCCGTCGGTCAACACCAGCCAGCGCTCGATGCCGCCTTCCTCCTCGCCATAGCCGTCGTGATCCATGATGCGGTGCAGCCATTCGCGGCGCAGCTCGCGGTCGTGGCAGCGGCTGATCAGCGCCGCGTCCTTGCGCGGCACCGCCGATTGATAGCAGTAGCGGTTCAGCGCCCAGGCTTGGACCTGACCTTTGTTCAGCTTGCCGCCATGCAGCAGCTTATGAAAGGGGTGCTTGTCGTGGTACTGCGCGGCGCCAATGGCGCGCAGTTCCTGCTCCAGTTCCTCGGGGCTCATAATCTTGGTCACGGCTCTCTACCTCGATCTCAACCATTGGTCTTTTGGAGGAATAACGTAGCTCAGCGCCGCCGCCGCCTTCTTTGATGCGCGTCAATCCTCAAATACTCGTCTACTAACGGCGCTTCTAAGTGACGCCTTCGAACCGGCCTATACCAAGTTAAAACATGGTGAGACCGAATGAGATTTTCATGACTCGTTCATGAACACTGTCTGGATACCGGATTAAGAACACCTGAAGACCAAGATCCGGCCATTACGGCGGTATGGTAGCCGAAAGCCCGAAAGAGCGCTATCGGCCCAAGTTTGAGCACCAAAAAACGAAACGGCGACCTAGCTCTCGCCGGATCGCCGCTTCGCGTTTTCCGAGATGAGAAAAAGCCGGACTAAGCGCGATCCAGCTCGGCCGGCAGGTAACTCGTCACCTCCATACCGGACTCCGTCTCCTCGATCGTCGGCTTGTGCCACTCACGCATGTTGTTTCTCCTTCCGCGAGTTTATAGACCAAGCAATGGTCGGTGCGGCCCTCTAGCTTTGCGAACCCGAACGGCCGCCCGAACTCTGCGATTGGAATATGCGATCGGGTCATGATAATTTCCAATCGTATTTACTAATAGAGAACATAAGCGCTGCTTATCGCCAATGGTGTCCCTCAGACAGCTTCGCTATCTGGAATCGCTCGCCGAGACGCGGCATTTCGGCCATGCGGCGCAAGCTTGCGCGGTGAGCCAGCCCGCCCTGTCCATGCAGATCAAGGAACTCGAGGACGAGCTCAGGCTCAGTCTGGTGGAGCGGCGCAAGTCCGGCATCGAGCTGACAGAGAAGGGGTTGGAGGTGGCGCGCCGCGCGCGGACCATTCTCGCCTCGGTCCGCGACCTCGTGGACTATGCCAAGGGGCAAGAGGGCGTGCTGTCCGGCGTGCTCAAGCTTGGCGCCATCCCGTCCATCGCGCCGTATCTGTTGCCGGCCGCCTTGCCCGCCTTGCAACGCCGCTTTCCGGCGCTGTCCTTGCAGCTTCGCGAGACGGTCACCGAGACTCTCGTGCACGAGCTTGTGAGCGGCGATCTCGACGTTATTCTCATCGCCCTGCCGATCGACGAGCCGGAGTTGGAGACCCATCATTTGTTCGACGACGCCTTCATCCTCGCGACCCGGGCGACGGCCGAGAATGCACGCATACGAGCCGCCACGCCCGACATGCTCGCCGATGAGCGGCTTCTGCTGTTGGAGGAGGGGCATTGCCTGCGCGATCAGGCGTTGTCCTACTGCCACATGATGACGCGCGAGGCCCGCGAGAGCTTCGGCGCCTCAAGTCTCGCCACAATTGTGCAGATGGTGGCGAACGGCTACGGCATCACGCTTCTGCCCGAGATGGCGATCTCGAGCGAAATCCATCGCGGTGGGGACATTCGCCTGTTGCGCTTCGCCGCGCCCGAGCCCAAACGGGAGATCGGACTGGCTTGGCGCAAAACCTCGCCCCGCAAAGCCGAGTTTGTTCAGTTCGGCGAGCTTCTGCGCGATGTCCTGCCGGCCGGAGCGGCCGCGGCGCCAAATAAAACGTTCAGCAAGAAGGGAGGCCGAAAACGCTAAGCACCCAAATTTCGATCCTGGTGGCGGCGTTGATCTTCGCCAGGGCAGGACTCGTGCGGCTCGTGCGTCCGGTCTCCGACTTCTATGTCGCGGGACGGCTGGTGCCGGCCTTTCTCAACGGCTTGGCGATCGCGGCGTCCGCCATGGCGGCGCTCGTGTTCGTCGGTGCGTTTGGCGCGGTCGGCTCGAT
>NZ_LPWD01000339.1 GCF_001723295.1 Methyloceanibacter marginalis | reverse complement strand
ACCTCTTCGATGATCTTGGCGCAGAAGGCATCGAGATCGTTGGGGTTGCGGCTGGTGATGAGGCCTTCGTCGACCACGACCTCCTTGTCGACCCACTTGGCCCCGGCGTTCTTCACGTCGGTCGCCATGGAGTGATACGATGTCATCGTGCGGCCCTTGGCGATGCCCGCCTCCACCAGCACCCACGGCGCATGACAAATTGCCGCGAGCGGCTTCTTGCTGTCGAAGAACTCGCGCACGAACGCCACGGCGTCCTCATCGGCGCGCAGGAAATCGGGGTTCATCTGTCCGCCCGGAATGACCAGCGCGTCATAGTCGTCGACGGTGACAGCGTCGATCGTGCGGTCGACGTCGATCTTGTCGCCCCAATCGCCGTGCTGCCAGCCGCGAATTTCGCCGACCTTGAGGGACACGATGTCCACCTTGGCGCCGGCCTCCTCGATCTTTTGCTTGGGCACCATCAGCTCCGATTGCTCGAAGCCGTTGGCGGCCAGATCATGATTCTCTTGTCGCTGATATCGGACATTGGGACCTCCGTACGCTTGGGATTGGGAGGGGAACGCGTGAACCCGCCAATAGTTCGGAGGCAAAATCGCGAACTCGGACGAGACCTTAGAAAGGACGCGTCGGCCCGAGCGAGGCGGCGAACATCAACAGTCCGAGCATCATCACGAGCAGCGCGCCGCCGATGGCCGATATGGTCCAGACCGCGTCCACCCAGCGCGCGTTGCCGCCGCCGAGCCGCAACGCCAATTCGCGCGAGCCGAGCGCCAGCGTCGCCAGCGCCGCGACCGTGATGGCCGTGCCGAAGGCCATGGCGAAAGTCGCGGCGACCCCGGCCCAGAACAGGCCTTGCGTCAGCGCGAAGATCAGCACGAGCACGGCGCCGGAGCAGGGTCTGATCCCGACCGAAACCACCACGGCCAGAATCTTCCGCCATGACAAAGGACCTGCGATGTCCCGCGCATCGACGATGTGGCCGCAGGCTTCGCAATTTTCATGGTCGTGGCCATGATCGTGGTCGTGGTCGTGGTGATGATGATGATGGTGGCCGTGATCGTGCGCGGCTTCCTCGCGCGACTGCCGGCGCCGCCAAAGACGAATGAGCACGGTGACCAAAAGATAAAAGCCGACGAGAAACACCAGTCCATAGCTGACTGTCTCGAGCTGCTTGACCCAGTCATTCACTTGGAAGCCGGTTGCGTTGAGCGCAATGAGCATGATGCCGACCAGCGCCACCGCGGTCAGCCCTTGCAGCCCCGCCGCCAGAAAGGAGATGAGAATGCCCCGGCGCACCGTTTCCTCGTTGGCGATGACGTAGGACGAGATGATCGCCTTGCCGTGGCCGGGCCCGGCGGCATGCACGACGCCGTAAACGAAGCTCAGCCCCGCGAGGAAGAGCCCCGCGCCCAGAGCGTTGCCTTGCTTGAGACGCTTCACGGCGGTCGCCAGTTGGCGCTGCATCTTCTGCTGGGTTTGCGCCACCCAAGTAAGCACGCTGCCGAGAGGCCCTTTGGCTTGCAGCGGCGCGGCGCTCGGCGCGACGAAGGCCGGTGGCGGCGTGAAGCCGGGAGGCGCCGCTTGCTGTTGAGGCGGAGCACCGAACGCAGCCGGCGGCTTGGTCTGCGCCGTGGCCGCGAGCGACGCAAAAATCAGCATCGCCAGCGCGAGACCGACACCTGTCGCTATGCGCGCGCCAATTATTGAGTGGCGCATTGCACCGTCACGGTCTGAGCGAATTGCGAGCCGTAATCGGAGCCTGGCCCGAGCTGGCTGAAGAACGACTCGCTGAGGGCTTTGGCCGCCTCGGCAACCTCGCGGTCGGGTGTCTCCATGGTCGCCGTGCAGCCTTCGGCGGGCGTGCCGGCAACCTTCACCGGCGCCTTCTCCGCGAAACCGAAGGCGACGAAGAAGGACGGGTCGTAGACATCGACCGTGACCGCCTTGGTGCCCGGATCGACGGCCGTTTGGAGCGGCAAGGTGAAATGCAAGGTGATGAGGGTGCCGTCGTAGTCGATCGAATAGTCTTCCGGCGGCTCGAGCGGCAGGAAGTTGTCGTTCCCGGCGGCGCGCACGAACGTGAAATAGGCGAACTCCTTGAGGGAGTCGACATTCACCTTGGCGAGCGGATCGAGTTCTTCCTTGGAATAGACGCCGTCGCCGTCGGCATCGAGGCCTTGCACCGCCATGGCGGAGTAAAACTCATCGAAGGTCCAAGCATGCCGGATGCCGGTCATCTTGTGGTCCGGTCCGAAAACGATCTCGGACCGCACGGTCGCCCAGACATGGGGATGCGCCCCGGCGCTGGAGGGGAGGCCGAGCAGGGCCGCTCCCATCAGTGCACCGGCCAAGAAGGCTTGGCGCCCGCGTCGGGTCGATTGCAGCAAGGCTTGAGCTCCCCCGAATGTGAGAGGCGTGCTTAAGCCGAAAATATGGAGGATTGGGGGCTGTGCCTACAACGCCGGGGGGGGACTTCGGCGGAAGCAAAGCAGGAGGGATCAG
>NZ_LPWD01000338.1 GCF_001723295.1 Methyloceanibacter marginalis | reverse complement strand
CACCCGGAGCGTCGACGACACCGGGGGCGGCGCGCCAAACGATGAGAACGGTCGCGGCGCTCACGATGGCGGCAACGACGGCGGCCACCAGGGCGGTGGCGAGGCCAGTCTTAGGGGTCATGCTCAACTCCGGAGGTTAGAGGTCTTCGTGGCGCTATTTGCGCCCAGGCAATTCGAAGGCGAGAATATCGTTGGCCCGGATCCAATTCGGCGTGCCGTTCGGCAACCCATCTTGGGCCCGCTTGGCCTGCTGTTTGGCCAAGGCCAGGCGCCCTTCATAGAAATAGGCTTCGGCTGAGGCAAGCGATGCTTGGGCATGAAATTGCGCTTGGCGCCGGAGCTTGGCCAGGTCGGCCTTGCGGGCGTAGGCCGAGGCAAGCTGGCGGTAGCCCATGGCCGAGGTGTTTTCGCGCGCAAGCGCAGTGCGCAGGTTCCGAATGGCCTCGTCGAGATAACGGTTGTCCTGGGTTCCGAGCAGGGCCTGCCCCAGCATGATCTGGATCAGCGCCTCGTGGGGAGCGAGTTCGACTGCCTTTCGGAGCGGCGAAATGGCTTCCGCACCGCGGCCGCTCTCGAACAGGAACTGGCCCTTCAGCTCGTAGAAATAGGGCCAGTCCGGCTGTGCGGTGATGAGTTGGTCGAGCAGCGGCATGGCGACTTGCACGCCCGACTGCCGATAGGTGGCGATCGCCCGGGCGTAGACGCTCGGCAGCGACGTGTCGCTTTGCGGATAGCGATTGAAGGCGATCTCCGGCTTGTCGAGGAAACCGGAGAGCTTGGCCCGGATGAGATCGTGGCGGAACTGAAGTTCCGGCGGATCCTTCACCTCATAATAGGGACTCGTCTCCACCAGAGTACGGAGCTGTGAGATACGAGTCTGCGGCAGGGGATGGGTCATCAGATAGGGATTGATGCCCTGGATACCGCGTAGCTTGTTGGCCAGCACCTCGAACGTTTCCAGCATGCCGAGGCCCGATTGCTTGGTGGCGTCCAAGAACTTCATGGCGGCCTGGTCCGCCGACGACTCTTCGGTCTGCCGGTAGGAGAGCAGGGTCCGCATGGTCGCGTCCGTGCCGCCCATGGCCGCGCCCATGCCGACTTGGGCCGCACCGGGCGCGCCGGCAATCGCGCCGCCCGCCATGGCCGCCAGCCCGAGAAGCTGGAGCATGAGCGCCGTCGACTGTGCCTTGGAGACCTGATTGCGCAGCCGTGCCAGATGTCCGCCGGTGATATGCCCGGTCTCATGCGCGATGACGCCGATGACCTGGTTGGGCGTGTCCGCGATCATCAGCGTGCCCGCATGCATGAACATGTTGTGCCCATCCACGACGAAGGCATTGAAGTTGCGGTCGTTGACGATGTGAATCTTGACGTTCTGGGCGCCAAGCCCGGCGGCGCGCAGAATCGGTTTGGCGTACTGGCGGATGAGCGCTTCGGTCTCCGCGTCGCGGATGAGGCCGGCCGCGTTGGCCGCGCTCGGAACGGTGAGGCTCGCGATCAAGCCGGCGACAAGCGCCGTGCGCAATGGCGGCGGACTGAAACGGGAGCGAGTGTGAACCAGGGACGGCATGGTCGGATGTGATCGTATAGGCTTGCGCAGAACGGGCAAAGACGCCTGTTTTCTTTTGCCTTCTTAAGGCATTAGGTTGGCACGCCGCTGCCGGCCCCCGCCGATTGCCAAGCTCGACGTGCTTGACTTTTGATTGCGGCGACAACGTGACAGAAGCCGCCTGCCGCCGATCAACAACGCGCGAGGACGCCTCCGGTGAGTGACAAGTCTGAGAGGCATGGGTTGCCGCGACCCCTCGCGCAGACGCGCGCCATCGATCCCTTCATCGTCATGGACGTGATGAGCGAGGCGAATCGGCGTGAGACGGGCGGCGAGGACATCATCCATATGGAGGTCGGCCAGCCTGCCACGCCCGCCCCACGGGCGGCCCGCGAGCGCGCGCAAAGAGCCCTGGCCGAGGAGAGACTAGGCTACACCGAGGCGCTGGGCCTGCCGGCTTTGCGCGAGCGCGTCGCCGGTTATATGACCGAGCGGTACGGCGTTCGCGTCGGCCCCGAGCGCATCGTCGTCACCGCGGGCTCTTCCGCGGGCTTTGTACTCGCCTTCCTCGCCCTTCTCGAACACGGTGACGCCTTCGGCCTGCCGTCGCCCGGCTACC
>NZ_LPWD01000337.1 GCF_001723295.1 Methyloceanibacter marginalis | reverse complement strand
TGCGGATCGGCGTGCCCATCGTCTCGCTCATCATCGGCGAGGGCGGCTCCGGCGGCGCGGTGGCCATCGCCACGGCGAACCGCATCTACATGCTGGAACACTCGATCTACACCGTGGCCTCGCCGGAGGCCGCCGCCTCGATCCTGTGGCGCGATTCGAGCCGGGCCCAGGACGCCGCGACCAACATGAAAATCACGGCTCAGGACCTGCTGCGGCTCGGAATCGTCGATGGCATCATCCCCGAACCGGTGGGCGGGGCCCATCGGGACGGGGAGGGCGTGGTCAAGGCCGCAGGCGATGTGATCGTGAAGGCCATCGCCTCATTCGACGGCCTGTCTCCGGAGGAGATTCGCAAGGATAGGCGCGAAAAATTCCTCGCCATGGGCCGGGCCGACTGACCGCATTTTCGCCCAAAAAAGCGCCATCTTTTTAGTCCAACTCCCCCTAAGTAAGCGTATTATACCTTGCCGAAATCGGGGGAAGCCGAGGGCTTGGCGCGGGTCCCGCGCTAAGGTTCTCTTAACCCATCTCACTTGATCTTGGCCGAGGTGCGCGAGGGGCACTGCGTATGCTTCGCTCAAGGTTTGTCACAGCCGTTCTTACGGTCTGCGTGGTCGCGCTCGCGGCCGCGCTGTCTGGTTGTGGCAACTTTTCTCCGCCCTATATGAAGCCACTCTCGCCCCAGACACGCGCGCTGCTGGCCGAAAAGGGCATGACCGAGCAGCAGCCGATCCTCATCCGCATCTTCAAGGCTGAGTCCGAGTTGGAAGTCTGGAAACAGAAGGACGACGGCCACTACTACCACTTCAAGACCTATCCGATCTGCGCCTATTCCGGCGGCTTGGGCCCGAAGTTGAAGCAGGGCGATCGGCAGGCGCCGGAAGGATTCTATCTCATCGACAAGGATCTGATGAATCCGAAGAGCCAATATCACCTTGCCTTCAATATCGGATTCCCCAACGCCTATGACCGCGCGCTCGGCCGCACGGGTTCCAACCTGATGGTGCACGGTGATTGCACGTCGTCAGGCTGCTACGCCATGACCGACGCGGTGGTGGAGGAAATCTACATCCTAGCGCGAGAGGCGCTCACCAGCGGCCAGGAAAATTTCCAGCTGCATGCGTTTCCCTTCCGCATGACCGCGGCCAATCTGGCGGCGCAACGCGAGCATGATTGGTACGAGTTCTGGGCCAATCTGAAAGAAGGCTACGACTATTTCGAGACCACGCGTCTCGCGCCGAAGCTCGCGGTGTGCGGCAAACGCTATGTCGTGAATGCCGCCTTCGTCGACGGGAAGTACCCCAATCCGAGGGGCTCGTGCCCGCGCTACCAGAAGCTGCCCATGGTCGCGTTCAAGCCGCCGAAGCAGAGCGAGACGCCGAACATGTCCCATGCGTCGCTGGCGAAGCCTCTCGGCAGCACGCTCGACCTGAGCTTTGGAGCGATCACGCCGACATATCAGGCCATGACGCTGGGGCCGGCGACGCCTGCGCCTGAGAAAAAGACCAAGAAGAAATAGCCGGGCGCCGCGACGGCGGCACGCGCTGCGTTATAGTCCATCCTCTGGCCTCTTTCCTCTGGCGTGTGACTGGCGATGTTACGGTCCTTTCTCGTTTCACTTGTTGTCCTGGCGCTCGCGGGGGGTGCGTATTTCCTGTTCTCGCCGCAGGGGCGGCAGCTCGTCGACCGCGTCACCATCAATTGGGACCGTGCCGAATACAAGGCGCTGCACCGTGCGGGCAAGCCGTTGCCCGGCACGCCGGATCTGTCGCGCCTTGCCGCCAGGCTGGATCGTGCGGGGGTGGAGCCGGGGCTCCCGGTTCACCTGCGCATCTACAAGCTCGAATCGGAGATCGAACTTTGGGTGCAGAAGGACGGACGCTTCCAACGGTTCGCCACCTATCCGATCTGCATGTGGTCCGGACGCCTGGGACCGAAGCTGAAGGAGGGCGACCGGCAAGCGCCGGAAGGCTTCTATACGGTCGACAAGGATGCTCTCAATCCGAATAGCCGGATGCATCTCTCGTTCAATCTCGGCTTCCCCAATGTCTATGACCAGAGCAGGGGCCGCACTGGCTCCTTCCTCATGGTGCATGGCGGCTGCGCGTCGATCGGCTGCTACGCGGTGACAGACGGCGTGGTGGACGAGATCTGGGCCTTCGTCACCAAGGCGCTGGATAACGGGCAGGACCGGATTCCGGTGCACGCGTTTCCCTTCCGCATGAGCGAGCGCAACATGCGCTTGCGGAGCGGCGATCAATGGAGCGGCTTCTGGGCGGACCTCAAGAAAGGCCACGACCTGTTCGAGACGTCAGGCGTGCCGCCGAAGGTGAGCGTATGCGAGGGCCGCTACGTGTTCGAACCGGGAAGCCTCGCAACGGTTGCAAGCGCGGTCGAGGAGCATTGCCCGCCGGAGATCGCTGGCAACTCCTAAGTTAGATAGGCCAGAAATAGAGAATGAGCGGCGTGCCGGCGAGCAGCACGAGGATCGAGAGCGGCAGCCCCAGCCGCCAATAGTCGCCGAAGCGGTAGCCACCGGGGCCCATCACCAGCGTATTGCACTGATGTCCGATTGGCGTGAGGAAGTCGCACGCGGCGCCGATGGCGACGGCCATGAGAAACGGGTCGGGATTGTAGCCGAGACCGGCGGCGAAGCTTGCGGCGATGGGCGCCATGATGAGCACGGTCGCGGCATTGTTGAGAAACGGCGTCACTGCCATGGCCGCTGCCATCAGCAGCAGCAGCGCGCCATAGGCCGGCAACGAGGACGCCGTCTCCGACAGCCACGCGGCGATGAGGTCGGTGCTGCCGGTCGTGCGCAATGCGTCACTCACCGGAATCAGCGCGCCGAGCATGACGAGGATCGGCCATTCGATCACGTCATAGGCCTCACGCAAGGATAGCGAACGAGCGACCAGCAGGATCACGGCGGCGCCGAAGAACGCGACGGCGACAGGCACCACGCTGAAGGCGACGAGACCCATTGCGACGGCAAGAACGCCGATCGGCACGAGGCTCCCTTTGCGGCCGATCCGCAGGTCGCGCTCGGCAAGCGGGAGCAGATGCAGCTCGCCAAGGGTCTCGGGCATGGCGGAGAGACTGCCTTGGAGCACGACCACGTCGCCCGCGCGCAGCTTCACCGTGCGCAGGCGGTTGGCAATACGCCTTCCCGTTCGGCTCACAGCGAGCAGGTTGAGGCCGTGGCGGTCGGCGAGCTTCAATTGGCCGGCCGAATACCCGATCAGCTGAGAATCGGGTGTGATGACCGCCTCCATGATGCCGACATCGTCGCTCGGCGTGTCGCGTTCCTTGTTCTCCTCGTCGCGGATCAGGGTCAGCTTCTCCAGCGCGACGATGCGTTCGAGGGCCGAGGGCTCGCCGCGCAGGATCAGGATATCGTCCGGCCTGATGATGGTGTTGCCGCCGGGATCGAAGCGCCGCTTGGGTCCCCGCAGAAGGGCGATGACCTCGACGTCGCCCTCACCGAGGTCCTCGAGCGCCTTCACGGTAATGTCCGCGGCGGGCGAGTCCTTCGGCACGGAAACCTCGGTGGTGTAGCCTTCCAGCTTGAAGGCCACGTCCATGGACACGATCCCCTTGCGGTCGGCGGGCAGCAGCCGCCAGCCGAAGATCAAGAACACAAAGCCCAACGCGGCGAGGATCGCGCCCACCGGCGCGAAATCGAACATGTGGAACGGCTCGCCGAGAATCTGCTCGCGCACGCGCGACACGATGATGTTTGGCGAGGTGCCGATCAGGGTGACGATGCCGCCGAGCAAGGCGCCGAACGACATGGGCATCAGCAGCGAGGACGGCGAGGTGCCCGTGCGGCGGGCCACCTGAAATGCGATCGGCATCAGCATGGCCAGCGCGCCGATATTCTTGACGAAGCCCGACATCACCGTGACCGAGCCGACGAGAGCCGCGACCTGGCGGTACGTGTCCGTAAGATAGGGACCGAGCTTGCGTACCACGCGTTCGATCACGCCGGAGCGGCCGACTGCGGCGCTGACAAGCAGCGCGCTGGCTACGATGATGACGATATCGTCGCTGAATCCTGAGAAGGCTTTCTCGGGCGGGACGATGCCGGCGGCGATGGTCGCCAAGAGCGCGAGCAGTGCGACCAAGTCGTAGCGCAAGCGGCCCCAGATGAAGAGCGCCATCATGGCGATCACGATTGCGAAGGC
>NZ_LPWD01000336.1 GCF_001723295.1 Methyloceanibacter marginalis | reverse complement strand
GCGCCATCGTCAACGCGGCGGCGGACTTCGCGCAAGCCGATCCCGAGCCGGACCCGGACGAGCTGTGGACCGACGTGATGGCGACGTGAGCACGGGCCGCTAATGCCGACGGAAATTCTCATGCCCGCGCTTTCGCCCACCATGGAGGAGGGCACGCTCGCCAAATGGCACGTGCGCGAAGGCGACGCCGTGCAGACCGGCGACGTGATCGCCGAGATCGAGACCGACAAGGCGACCATGGAAGTGGAAGCCATCGACGACGGCACCATGGGCAAGCTGCTGGTGCCGGAAGGCACCGAGCACATTCCGGTCAACAAGCCCATCGCCTTCCTGCTCACCGACAGCGAGGACGCGGGTGAGGCGACCGCTCCTTCTCCCTCTCCTGAGCGGGGAGAGGGAGTAAACACGCTTCCTCCGACGCTCCCTACTGGGACGCGGAAGAAGAGGCGCCGTCCGATCCGTTCAGCGCCAAGACGCCGGGCCAGGAGACGCCCGGCGATGAGACGCGCGACGAGGAGCCTGCGCCGGATTTCGGCGAGACCGAGCCCGAGGTCGAGGAAGCGCCTGCCGGACCGCAGACCGCACCCGAGGAGCCGGTCGCGGAAGCGAGATTCCGCCCGGCACGGAGATGGTCACCATGACCGTGCGCGAGGCGCTGCGCGACGCCATGGCCGAGGAGATGCGCCGCGACAAAGATGTGTTCGTGATGGGCGAGGAGGTGGGCGAGTATCAAGGCGCCTACAAAATCACCCAAGGCCTGCTCGAGGAGTTCGGCGAACGCCGCGTGATCGACACGCCCATCACCGAGTACGGCTTTGCCGGCGTCGGTGTCGGTGCAGGCTTCGCCGGCCTTCGGCCCATCGTGGAGTTCATGACCTGGAACTTCGCCATGCAGGCGATCGACCACGTCATCAACTCCGCCGCCAAGACGCTCTATATGTCCGGCGGCCAGATGCACTGCCCCATCGTCTTCCGCGGACCGAACGGCGCGGCCGCCCGCGTCGCCGCCCAGCACAGCCAGGACTATTCCTCCTGGTATGCGCATGTGCCCGGGCTGAAGGTCATCGCGCCCTACACGGCGGCGGACGCCAAAGGACTGTTGAAGGCCGCGATCCGCGACAACAGTCCGGTCGTCTTTCTCGAGAACGAAATTCTCTACGGCCAAAAGTTCGAGGTGCCGAAGCTCGACGACTTCGTGCTGCCCATCGGCAAGGCGCGCATCGCCCGCGAAGGCGCCGACGTAACCCTCGTGTCGTATTCGCGCGGGCTTGCGTACACGCTTGAAGCCGCGAAACAGCTGGCGGAGGAGGGCATCTCGGCGGAAATCATCGATCTGCGCACCTTGCGGCCCCTCGACATCGACACGGTGGTCGCCTCGGTTAAGAAGACCAACCGGCTCGTCACCGTCGAGGAGGGCTGGCCCGTCTGCTCCATCGGCTCGGAGATCTGCGCGCAAGTCACGTCACGAGCTTTCGACTATCTGGATGCGCCGCCCACCAAGGTCACCGGCGCCGACGTGCCCATGCCCTATGCCGCCAATCTCGAAAAGCTCGCGCTGCCGTCGGTGGATCTCATCGTGCAGGCGGTCAAGGCCGTCTGCTACCGGGACTGACGCGATGGCGGAGAACACGATCGATCACGAACACGAAGGCTCGCCGGAACACGTGATGAGCCGCATCGCCGCGCAGATCATGGCGAACGGCAACGGCAAAGGCGATCACGGCAGGCGCGTGTTCGCCTCGCCCCTGGCCCGGCGCATCGCCAGCGAGCGCGGGATCGATCTCGCCGCGCTCAAAGGCTCCGGCCCCCACGGGCGCATCGTGCTTCGCGACGTAGAGCACGCCGCGCCGGAATCGCCCGCCGCACCGACGGAAAACGCCGAAGCAGCGGAAGCGCCGTCACAGGGCGAGCCGACTCACGACACGCCGTCCCGCGGCGAGGTGATGCGCGCGCCGGCGCCATCGCAAGGCCTCTCGGACAAGCAGGTGCTCGCCATGTACGAGCCCGGCAGCTACGAGCTCGTGCCCCACGACACCATGCGCCGCTTGATCGCCGAGCGGCTGACGCTCGCCAAGCAAACCATCCCGCATTTCTATCTCAACATCGAATGCCAGTTGGACGCGCTGCTGGCCGCCCGCAAACGCCTCAACGACATGGCGCCGGACAACGGCCCGCGCATGTTCAAGCTCTCGCTCAACGACTTCATCATCAAGGCCATGGCCATGCGCTGCAGACCGTGCCCGGCGCCAACGCCACGTGGACCGAACAGGGCATCCTGCGGCACCGCTCCTCGGACATCGCCGTGGCCGTGGCGCTCGAAGGCGGCGGCCTGCACACGCCGGTGATCCGCAGCGCCGAGGTCAAGAGCCTGTCGGAGATCTCCAACGAGATGCGCGATCTCGCGGAGCGCGCGCGCTCGAAACGTTTGCGCCGCACGAATATCAAGGGGCGCCACCGCCATCTCCAATCTCGGCATGTACGGCATCGATAGCTTCGAGGCGGTGATCAACCCGCCGCAGAGCTCGATCCTCGCGGTCGGGCGCGCCGAGAAGAAGGCCATCGTCAAGGACGACGCGGTGAAGATCGCCACCATGATGAGCGCGACACTCTCCGCCGATCACCGGGTCATCGACGGCGCGCTCGGCGCCGAGCTGCTCGCCGCGTTCAAGGCCTATCTCGAAGACCCCGTGACGATGCTGGTGTAGGGCACGCCTTTCATGGAACGGCTGGGCACTTTAGCCCCCACCCCAGCGGCGCGTATCGATGCGCTACCGCTTCGCTACGTGAGCGCCAGCGCGCCGCCGGACCTCCCCACGAGGGGGAGGTAGGGGAGATTGCTGAAGCGCTTCGACATACTCCATACCTCCCCTTGATGGGGAG